>CAZJOU010000010.1:0-22922 GCA_964547685.1 uncultured Treponema sp.
AAACTAATAAATCGAGCGAACTAAATCTACAAAGGCTGGTGTTCGGCGAACTCCTAAATCTTCAGCGGTTAAACCTTGACTTTGATTTTGAATAGCAGATTCGCCGTTTGCGTTTCCTTGTGGAGCAACATTTGCTTCTGCGACATTAGCAGCATTTTCTGAAGTTTGACCATTTTCTTGTGCAGCGTTATTTTCTGCGGACGTTGCTAAATTAATTAAAACTAGTTCATCGCCAGTATTTACTCTGTCGTAAAAACCGCGATATTCAAGCAAACCTTCGCTAATTTCTTCACCAATAGTTGTAACTGTAAATGTTCCCAAAATATCAGAATCGTTATATGTAACGCCAAGTCCAGAACTAGAAGTTTGAACCGCATTTTTTCGAACAACGTCAAAAACGGAACCTTCCGTTACATTTTCTGAACGTCCTAAATCAGAAAGTAGCGTTTTTCCGTCGCGGTCAATAATTTTTCCACGAATAGGAAGATGGTCTAAAACATCTTTTCTAAATCGCCTAAAAACGCCAGAATAGCGATTATTTCCTGTTCCATAAAGCGAATTTTCTATAATTTTAGAACCAGTTCTTGCAGAATACATTGTATAGTTTAAGGTTATGTCGCGCGCACCTTCGCTAACAGAAATCATAATAAAATAATCTTTTTTTTCTGTTCTAGCTTTTTGGTAAGCATTTCCAAATCCAGAAACGCTATCTGAGTCAGTTTTTACAGACGCAGTTGCCAATCCAGCAAAAATATCAGAAGCATATTCAGACGCAATTCTGTTATTTTCTATATGACGTTGATTTACATCATCTGGAACGTAATAAATTCCAAGCGACCAACGAGTTTTATCTAAATAAAAAGGTTCTACATTCCATTTTTTGCTAAGCGAATCTTGAAGCAAATCTTCGTAGGCTTCAATTTTGTCGTTTAATTCTGTGTCAGAAATTTTTCCAGTTGAATTTTCTTCTTTTGTACTTTGAATAAAAAGCAACTGTTCCAAATAAAGTTCGTGCATTCCGTTAAGTTCAAGAATATTTGCAAAAGCACTTCTAGCTTCTTGATTTGCTGGTTCTATTTTTAGCGCTCTTTGATATTCGTAAATTGAACCTGCGCTGTCGTAACGGCGAGCATATTCGCGTGCAGTTTGAATGTGATAAGCTGACCAATCTTTTCGTCTAGAATCTTCTAGCGCAACGTTGCGATTTACTTCTAATTCTAGTGCAGCGCGCATTATTTCGTCTTGAGGAAATATTTTTAATCCGCTTGTCCAAACATTAATTGCTTCTTGTGGATTTTTTTGCGCATTTAACGCAGCACCTTTTAAGTACCAAGCCGAAGCATTATTTCTGTTTCTACCAATTATAAAATCGCAAATAGAAATTACATCGCTAAATTCGTTTTGTGCGTAGCGAATTTTCGCTAAAAGTTCGTAAGCTTTTTCATAATTTCCGTCTATTTGAACAGCAATGCGACTTTGCATTTCGGAAACTTTTATGTCGTTATTCATAGCGGCAACAACGGCTGCAATATAATGAACTTCTGGTTCGTTAGAATAAAGCGAAAGTGCTTGTTTTATATATTTTCGCGCATTTTCTGTTTTTCCTAATTGCGACGAAACAACCGCAAGACTTAAAAGAGCTTTTCTATTTTCTGCTTGTCTTTTTAATGCTTCTGAATATTGGCGTTCTGCGCCAGAAACTCTGCCATCAAATAAATCTAGTTCTGCAAGTCCAAAACGAGCATCTACATTATTTGGCGTTCTTTTTATTATTTTTTCAAAAATTTGCCTAGCATTGCTAAAATCTCCAAGCGCAATATAAGTCATTCCGCGAAGATTATTTATAGAATTATCGTCCTTTGCGTATTTTTCCGCTTCGTCTAGTTGCGTTAAAACTAAATCAAATTCGCCAAGTTGGTACGAACATTGCGCCAAATGAAACCAAGCATCTGAATAAACTGGATTTTTTTGAACGGCTTCCATAAAATGCTGGCTTGCTTCGTACCAATTTTCGTTATTTTGCGAAACAAGTCCTTCTTCGTAATATTCGGAAGCAGTTTTTTCTTGAGCAAAGATATTGGTTGGCGAAAAATATAATGCAAGTGCAAAAAAAATCAAGTAAACAATCTTTTTTGTCATTACTTCGCTTCGCTCCGTGCGCAAGCGGGCGACAGGCTCAATGACCGAAGATTTCAAAACAGTTTTATTCATCTTTTTCATCAGATTCCGCCTTTTCGTCTTTTTTGACTACTTTTATCGAATTAATTCTGTGTCCTTCCATATCTTGAACAATAAATTCGTAACCATTCCAAGAAGTTTTTTCAAATTTTACAGGAATTTTTCCAAACAAGTCAAATACGAATCCGCCTAAAGAATCAAAATCTTCTGCTGGAAAATTTGCACCAATAGTTTCGTTTAAGTCGTCTAAATCTACGCGCGCATCGCAAAGCCAAACATTTTTTCCAATTGAAAGAATATCTTCGCGTTCGTTGTCAAATTCGTCTTGAATGTCGCCAACAATTTCTTCTATAATGTCTTCCATTGTAATAATTCCGGCAATTCCGCCATATTCATCAATGGCAATAGCAATATGACAATGTCTTCTTTTAAATTCACGCAAAAGAGTGTCAATTCGTTTGCTTTCTGGCACAAAAAACGCTTTTCTAATAATATTTTGCAATTCTATTGGCGATTTGCGTCCAAAGCAATAAATTAAATCTTTTACATAAAGAACGCCAATAACATTATCTATAGATTCGCTATAAACTGGAAAACGTGAATGTCCACTTTCTGCAACTTTTTTAATTAATTCTTCCGCTGGTGTGTCAACAGAAATAAAATCAACGTCGATTCTTGGAACCATAACTTCTTTTACTGTTGTTTCGCTAAGTTCTTCAATTCCTTGAATCATATCTTGTTTTTCTTCGTTAATAACTTCTTGTTCTTCCGAAGTAAGTTCTTCGCCGGTGGGAAGCGTTTTTTCGTCTTTTTTCTTAAATAATTGAAAACTCATAAATTCCTACTTTATTCAGTTTATTAGGTTGAATATTAGGTTTTAATTGATTCATCAAAATTATCTGTGCTTCCGCAGAAATCCGTTTTTGCTGCACACGGTTGAGGCTGTAAGGAATTTTATCTTACCGGTTGCTACGCAACCTCAGCCCTCAAAGTGTTCGCAAAAGCCGGTTTCTGCTCCGCACAGATAATTTTTATAGTTCTGCATCAAAACATAATATTCAATCTATTAAAATTTCGTCTGCAAGTTCTGAAAGAACTTTTTCTTGCAATTTTAGCATTTCGCCTTTTGGCAAAACGCCTTTTTCTATATGTTCTTCGCCGTGGTCCATTCCGTTAAGATGAAGCACGCCGTGAATTAAAAGCCGCTTTAATTCTGTATTTTCGCTAACTTCAAAATATTCTGCATTTTTTGGAAGAGTTTCTAAACTAATTACAATGTCGCCTGCTTCTAGCCAAGTTCCTTCTTCATCTTTATATTCGCTTCCGTTTTCAAAAGAAAGAACATCTGTTGCAGAATCTATTTTTCTATAATTTTTGTTCAATTCTTTAATAAATTCATCGTTGCAAAACATTATAGAAATTTCTTCGCCATCAAAGTTCAACTTTTGCAAAACTTTTTGAACAAATGGTTCAATTTTTAAAATCCATTTTGGTTCAGAAACATTTTCTTGAACTGAAACATAAACTCTATTAGCCATTAAGTTTTTCTCCGTCTAAAGTTTTATCAGAAGTTTTACTTTTTTTAGAAAGCTTTTTTTCATCAGTTTTGTCGCCTTTTTTGTCTTTTACAGAAACTGGCTTTTCTAAAGTTTTATTTTTTTCTTCTACTTTATTTTGATTTGAATTTTGTTCTTTTCCAATTTCATCTGGATCTTTTTGGTTTGGATATTTTATTCTTCCGTGATAATATGCAGAAAGAATTTTTACAAAGACAGATTTTATCTTTTTTAAATCGCCAAAAGTTAGCGCACAATTATCAAGTTGTCCTTGTTCCATTTTTCCTTTTATAAGAGTGTCAATAAATTTGTCTAATCGTTCTTCTGTAGGATTGTCCATACTTTTGCAAGCCGCTTCTACTGTGTCGGCAAGCATAACAACGCCCGCTTCTTTAGAAACTGGCGGAATTCCAGGATACATATAATCTGCAATATTTACGTTAGGATCTTGTTCCTTTGCTTTTTCATAAAAATAAGCTATTACACTGTTTCCGTGGTGCTGTTCAATAATGTCTATAACTTGCTGCGGAAAACGCAACTGTCGCGCTTTTTCTACGCCTTTTCTTACGTGGCTACGAATTAAAGTTGCCGCTAAGTTAGGCTTCATTTCGTTAAGTTTGTGCTGTCCGTCCATATCGTTTTCTGTAAAATATTCGCTTTGATCCATTTTTCCAATATCGTGATAAAAAGCGGCAACGCGCGCTAAAAGCGAATTTGCACCAATTTCGCGGCAAGCACTTTCGGAAAGTTGCGCAACCATTTGCGAATGTTGATATGTTCCAGACGCTGTAAGCAAAAGTTTTCGCATAAGTGTATTGTTGGAATCGCTTAAATCCATAAGTCTAAATACAGACGCTGTATTTAAAATAAGTTCAATTGGAGTAATAAGTCCAAGCGCAAGAACGCCAGATAAAAATCCGTTTAGCGCAACAAGTCCAATTACAACTGGAATTTCTGCAATGCTATAATTAAAAATAACTGCAAGAAGAACAATCATAACTGCGTTTATTAGCGCAAGTAAAAGTGCAACAAACATCATATCTATGCGGCGTTCTATTTTTCGCACAATAGTAGAACTTGCAAGGCACGAAGCCAACGTAAATAAAAATGGAACTGCTTCGTAACCGCTTGCATTAAAAACAGCAAATGCAAAAATAAAAGAACAGAAAATTGCGCTAAGTTGACCGTAAAGAACGGCAATAATTAATACAAATAGCGAAGCTGGAATTATTGTAGAAATATCGAATGGCGACGATATAAACGAAACTTTAGAGCAAAACGCAACTGCCGCATACACTAAAAGAAAACAAATTGCCTGAAAAACTAATTCTCGTAAGTGAATTTCCCTATTAAATGGAGCAAACGTAAAAAGAATAAACCACAACGCAATTAGCAAAGCAAGGTAAAGTTCGGAATCTGCAAAAGAGCGCGAATCCATATAATGTGGCGATTCTGCCATTTTTTGAAGTTTTGAGTAAGCATCTTCTGTAATTGGAAAACCTTTGCGAATTATTTTTTCGCCTTCTTCTACAAAAGTAGGATTCATTTCGTCCGCAGGAATTGATTTTGGCGCAATAATTGTTCTATCGGCAATTTGTCCTATTTCAAAATCTTCTATTCTGTACGAAAAAACTGTTTGCGACATTGCAACATTAAAAAAATTTTCTACAGAAACGGCAATAAATCCTAAAAAAACTAAAAGAATTACTGGCCAATGAGATTTTACAAAAGTTTTAAAATCATCAAAAGAATTTTTTGCTGATTCAGAAAAATTATTAGTTTTCGTTTTGTTCATTTTCGTAAGCCTTTACAATTTTTTTTACAAGAGGATTTCGCACAACATCTTCCGCAGTTAAGCGACAAATTGCAATTTCGTCAATTCCGTCTAGCAAAGAAACAGCGTGAACTAAGCCAGAAGGAACTTTTTTTGGTAAATCAATTTGTGTTGTGTCTCCTGTAATAAAGATTTTAGAATTTTCTCCCATCCTTGTAAGGAACATTTTCATTTGCTCTTTTGTTGTGTTTTGCGCTTCGTCTAAAATAACAACTGCGTTATTTAACGTTCTTCCACGCATATACGCAAGCGGAGCAGTTTCTATTATTTCTGATTCTACAAGACGTTTTACGTTTTCTTTTGGAAGTAGCATTTCCATAGAATCGTAAAGCGGCCTAAGATACGGATTTATTTTTTCTTCTAAATTTCCTGGCAAAAAGCCAAGACTTTCGCCAGCTTCTACAACTGGCCGCGTTATTATAAAGCGCGTTACTTTGTGTGTTAGCAAAAGCCTTAACGCTTCTGCAACTGCAAGAAAAGTTTTTCCAGAGCCAGCAGAGCCAATACAAAAAACCATATTTTTTTCGCGCATTGCCTGAATATAATCTGCTTGATGTTGTGTATGCGGGTAAACTTTACGAATGCTTCCTGGAACAACAATTGATGTAGAAGAAATGTCTGCTTTTTTGTCTATATTTAAAACCGAAGCGACAACGTCTTTGCTATTTTTTTCGCCGTCGCTAAGTTCGTCTATAAGTCTATCTATTATAAACCTAAATTCTTCGCGCAAAGAATTATCGTCGGTATTTACAGAAAGTTCGTTTCCGCGCGAAAAAACAGGAATTCCTAAATGTTCCTCTATGAGTTTTAAGTTGTTGTCGTTTGTGCCACAAACATTGCTTAATAAGTCAACATCTGGCACAACTATAGTATATTCAGTATCCACTTCTTTCTATTGTAAATCATCGCTTATAAATTTACAACTGAACTTTTTAGCGGAAAACATAAAATTGTGTTGCAATGAAAAAAATCCAAAAAAGCGGGTCCCAGCGACGGCGAAAAACAAACCTTCCCAGTCCGCTTACATCTTCGATGTTACGCTTCCTTGGGGCCTTTCATTTTTCGCCTGCGTCCCACTTTTTTGGATTTTTTTATTGTTGCCAAAATCTGCGTTTATCTGCGAAATCTGCGGGAATGACATAAAAATTTCCACAAACCTATAAATTTGCACGACCTTAGTTCAGTTTCCATTCGCCGTAATCGTCTATAATTTCGGTTTTCATTGCGCCCATTGGTCGCCAAGTAATGTTAATTGTTATGTACGGATTAAAATCGTAATGTTTTTTGCCGTCGTTTTCTGTAATAAGTCTCGGTTCTACCTTAAATGTTGTGTTAAAATCCCAATCGTGTAGTTCGTGTGTAAGCGTAAAGTTTAGACTTTTAAGTTTAAAACCAGACGCTTTTCTTTTATCTTCGTCATCAAATCTAAACGAATCTATTAAATCCAAAAATGGATTTGTTTCGCCAGAAAGTCCAATTTCGTTTCCAAAATAGCGATAAATTACAGAATTTTTAGAAGATGCGGAAAAAGTAAATTGAACAAATTCGTTTATTTTAAACGAAAGCGACGGCGCAAAAGTAAAATAACTATTTGTAGGGCGAATTAAATCTGCAACAATGCTAGAAGAAAGTCCGCAACCCATGGCAACTCTGTTTTTCCACCTATAAATTGTTTTTGTTCCAGAATTGTAGTTAAAAGAAAAACTATAAGGTAAAAACTCTTTTTCGTCGCGTTGCGTCCATCCAGTTGGATTTCCATTATCTTTGTCATATTGCATATCGTAACCGTACGTGTACGACATTTGATACGCTAAACTTAAATTCATCCAACTAAAAGAAAGTTTCATAGAATCGTGGTAATATTCGTCCATATTGTAATTGTAACTTTCAGAAAAACTCATTGAACTTCCAAGAACTTTTCCAGAAACTGTAAGACTTTGTTTTAATGGTTGGCGAACCCATTCCGCATCATCATCTGTGCTAGATTTTTTTACGCCAGTTTCAAAAGCAAGCGTTGTAAGCGGAAAACCAAATTTTGTTGTAGCGTAATAACTTTCTGCAAGTGGCTTTAATGTTGTAGAAACTGTTACACTTTGCGTAAATTTAGAATCCATTTGGTTTGTTGCAAACGTAAAATCTAGTGCGTTCGTAGTTATGCTTTCTTCGTCTGTCCAATCAACAAAATGATATTCCCATTCAGGATCATCATTTTCTTCTGTAAATTCATCTGAAAGAAATTCTGTTCTAACAAGTTTTATAGAAGACCGCCAAGTAATTCCCGTATCTTTTATTGGTTTTATATATGCAAAAGGTTTTATAGAAACAGAATTTGTTTGCGTAAGATCTTTTTTTTCTGCAGAATAGTCAGTTTTCTTTAAAGAAAAAGCCTGCGATTCTGTGTACCAATCAGTTTCGCCGTCTTCATTTGTGTGAATGTAAGGATGTTTTTGCCAAACCGGATTAAATGTATTTGAATTTGTTACAGAAAAAAAGTTTCCGCCGTACGAAAAATTATTATCCAAAGTTATTGGAAGTTTAAAAGTATACATTGAAGATTTTATTTCGTCCCATTCAAAATCATCTGGCCCGTTTTGCAAAACAGAAGAAGAATATGCTAATTGCGTAGTTAAACTTGGTTTTATTGAATATTTCATTGAATATGCAATTCCCGAAATTGATTCTGTAGACGAAGAAGTTCCGCCTAAATTAGGAAAAGCTGAATCTGGAATTACATCTTTTGCATTTTCTGTTTTTTCCAAAGATTCTGGATTTTCTTGATTTTCTGAATTTTTAGCAACTTCTTCTGCATTTTTTAGTTTTTCTTTTTCAGAATCGCTTAAAAATTCTTCCGGAACAGAAAGAGAACTTAAAAATTTAACATCATTTTTTTTAGTTTTTGTTGATTTTGTTTTTGTAGAAGAAATGTCTATTAAAGTTCCGCTTAAAGTTCCATTAAAAGTTACTGGCGTTACCGAAGAAGGATAGTAAAATTTTCGTTCTGGACTAGTGTTTTGCCATTTTTTAAGGTCAGTGTCGTTTAAATCGCTATTTGTTGGAGTATAAGACATAGAAGAAAATGCAACTGCGGAATTTAAACTTAAAGAAAGCGAATTTACATAAGGTTTTGCGAACGCAGGAAGCGGAACCGAATATGAACTGTTCAATGTCCAAGAAAAAGAAGAAACTTCGTTTGTAGAATCATCGTCATCGTCTGTATTTTGCGAATCTATAAGATAACTTATCCAATCCATTGTTTCGGAACGTTCGTAATTAAAGTCGTCATAAAAATAAGGGTCGGAATAAACTGGTAGCGAAATACTTAGCGTAAATGGCTTTGCCATTGTCATTTTTAAACTTCCAGAATAGCGAAAAGGAAGTTCAAAACCTAACAAATTAGATTTATCCATTACTTTATCGCCAGAAGGCGCGTAAGGAACGTAGTCGCCATAATCTGTAGAAAAAACTGTATTAGAAAAACCCAAATTCGCATTTAGTTCAAGATTCGTAATGTAATTATTTGGTTTAAAAACTCCGTCAAGTCCAACCATGTAACCCAAATTTGAATAATAATCTGCCATTACCTTAAAATAATTCGTTGTATTTCCAGAATAATCTTTGTCTAAATTGTGCAAAACCAAACCTTCTAGTTTTTGTTCTTTTAAGGAAGATGGTTTTACAAAGTTAAAAAGTGCTTTTAATTTTTCTGTTGTATCGCTATCGTCGCTGGAAGTTGTTGTAGTTGAAGTTTCTAGCGGTTTTCTTCCGTACAAATAAGTTGTAGTTTGAATATAATATCCATTTCGTTTGTCGTAACCAAAAACTGGATTAAAAATAAGTTCATCTTTTGGATAATAAAATGCAGGAAGATAAAAAACTGGAACTGGACCTACATAAAGTCTTGCGTTTAAAAATGCAAATTCGCCACCAGGCAAAAGCCAAATTCTACTTGCTTTAATGCGCCAATGAGGATCTTCATCATCGCAAAAAGTAAGTTCACCATTTTTAAAAGTGATTGTATTAGATTCGCTTCGTCCAAAAATATCGCTTGCAACAATAAGTGTTGAACCTGCTGGCAAATTAATTGCGTCAGACTGAACTTGAACTGCGCGTCCGTTATCAAAAACGCCTTCCAAAGTTGCCGTATTAAACATTAGCGAACTTGCTGTAACAGTTTGATTTCCTGCGTTTTCTGTAGTTTGTTCAAGTTCTACGCTTCCTTCTGCGTACATCATTTCGGTTGTGCGGTCGTAGCGAATTGTTTCTGCGCTAATAACGTTTTTTGCTGAACCGCGAACAACGCTAACTTTTACGTTTCCAGAAAGAATAATTACGTCGTTTCCTGTTGTTTTGTCTTTTTCGTATTTTGTACTTCTAGCGTTTTCTATTGTAATTGTAGTTTTTTCTGTTTTTGGTGCTTCGGAAGTTTGCGAAGATGCCGCACTTTGCGAGGCTTGCGAAGTTGTCGCACTTTGCGTTTCTTGCGCACTTTGCGAAGTTGTCGCAGGTTGCTCCGCAGTTGATTCAGACGTTTTTTCTACAGAAGAATCTTGGGCAAATAAAAATTTGCCACAAAAAATTAAAACGAGAAAAAATAAACATTTTGTTCTAAACCAACTTTTTTTCATATTTTACGAGAAAGCATTTCTTTTACAAATTGACCTGTATAACTTTCTTTTACATTTGCAACTTCTTCTGGAGTTCCTGTTGCAATTATGTTTCCGCCTCTAAATCCGCCTTCTGGACCTAAATCAATTATATAATCCGCTTGGCAAATAACATCAAGGTTATGTTCAATCATAACAACTGTATTTCCTTGCGAAACAAGACGTTGAATTACATTCATAAGTTGCATTACGTCTGCAAAGTGCAAACCAGTTGTAGGTTCGTCCATAATGTACAAAGTTTTTCCAGTAGAAACGCGGGCAAGTTCATTTGCAAGTTTTACGCGTTGTGCTTCGCCACCAGATAAAGTTAGCGCACTTTGCCCAAGTTGAATATAACCAAGACCAACAGATTTTAGCGTTTCTAACTTTCTAGAAATATGCGGAATTGAAACAAAAAAGTCGCACGCTTCTTCTATTGTCATATTTAAAACATCGTTTATATTTTTGCCTTTGTACAAAACGCTTAAAGTTTCTTTGTTAAAACGTTTTCCGCCGCAAACATCGCAAGTAATAAAAACATCAGGCAAAAAGTTCATTTCTATTGTTATAGTTCCACTTCCCTGACAATTTTCGCAACGACCGCCTTTTACATTAAAGCTAAATCTTCCTTTAGAATAGCCATTTGCTTTTGCTTCTGGAGTTGCGGCAAATAAATCTCTAATTGAATCAAAAACGCCAACATAAGTAGCAGGATTACTTCGCGGAGTTCTTCCAATTGGACTTTGGTCAATATTTATAACTTTATCAATATAACTTGTTCCGTGAATTTCTTTATATGAACCAACCGGATACGAAGTTCGCATTATTTTGTTAGAAAGAACTGGATAAAGTACATCGCTCATAAGCGTAGATTTTCCACTTCCAGAAACTCCAGTTATGCACGTAAAAGTTCCAAGTGGAATATCAATAGAAACATTTTTTAAGTTGTGTTCTGTAACACCAGAAAGACTAAGCTTATGTCCGTTTCCTTTTCTGCGCTCTTTTGGAATTTCCATTCGCAAAGTGCCACTAAGATATTGTCCGGTTACGCTTTCTTTAACTTTCATAACTTCTTCTGGTGTTCCCGCTGCAACAACGCGCCCACCGTGAATTCCAGCTCCCGGACCAATATCAACTAAATAATCCGCTGTTCGTAAAGTTTGTTCGTCGTGTTCAACAACAATTACCGTGTTTCCTTGGTCGCGCAAATAAGTTAAAGTGTCTATTAAACGTTGATTATCTCTTTGGTGCAAACCAATGGAAGGTTCGTCCAAAATGTACATAACGCCAGTTAAAGCTGAACCAATTTGCGTTGCAAGTCTAATTCTTTGAGCTTCGCCACCAGACAAAGTTTCTGCCGCTCGTTCCAAAGTTAAGTAGTCCAAACCAACATCTTTTAGAAATTTTAAGCGGGAACGAATTTCTTTTAATACTTGAACGGCAATTTTTTCTTCACTTGTCGAAAGTTTTAAGTTATTAAAAAAATCAATAGTTTCACTAACCGAAAGACAACAAAGTTGCCAAATATTTTTTCCGTTAATAGTTACTCCAAGTGCTTCTGGTCTTAATCTTTGCCCATGACAAGACGAACATTCGGAAACAGACATAAATTTCTCTTCTATTCTTGTTCGTTGTGCGTCGCCCCAAGCTTCTTGGTAACGCCTTTTCATATCTGCAATAATTCCGTTCCACGGGCGATTATATTCGCTGTAACCTTCCCCACTTTGTTTTTTGTAAATCCAATGAATTTTTTGAGTTTCGTCGCCGTTCCACAAATAATTGTATTGCTTTTTAGAAAGTTCGTTTATTGGCGTGTCAAGATAAAAACCGCCTTCTTTAGCAACAGCGGAAAACATAGACTGATTCCATTCGCTATCTGGATTATAAAACGCAATTCCGCCTTCATTAAAACTTTTGTTAGAATCTGGAATTATTTTATTTACGTCCCATTCCATTTTTTGACCAAGTCCCGTACATTCAGGACATGCTCCAAACGGATTATTAAACGAAAAAAGTCTTGGCTGAAGTTCTGGAATAGAAATACCACAATCTGGACAAGCATTTTTTTGGCTAAAAAAAACTTCTATATCTTTATCTTCTACGCGTTTTGTTACAACAACAATTCCATTTGCACTTTCCAATGCAGTTTCAACAGAATCGGCAATGCGCTTTCTTGCATCCGCACCTAAAACAATTCTGTCTACAACAATTTCTATTGTATGTTTTTTTTGCTTATCAAGTTTTATTGGGTCGTCTAAACTTGCCATAACGCCGTCTATTCTAGCGCGAATAAAACCAGATTTTTTTGCGTCTTCTATAATTTTTGCGTGTTCGCCTTTTTTTCCGCGGATAACTGGCGCAAGAACTTGAATTTTTGTTCCTTCTGGCCAAGCCATAATTGAATCTATAATTTGGTCAACCGACTGTTCTTTTATTTCGCGTCCACAATTTGGACAATGCGGATGTCCAATTCGCGCATACAAAAGTCTGTAGTAATCGTAAATTTCTGTAATTGTGCCAACAGTAGAACGCGGATTTTTATTTGTAGATTTTTGTTCAATAGAAATTGCTGGCGAAAGTCCTTCTATTAAGTCTACATCTGGCTTATCCATGCTACCAAGAAATTGGCGCGCATACGAAGAAAGACTTTCCATATAACGTCGCTGACCTTCTGCAAAAAGCGTGTCAAAGGCAAGCGAACTTTTTCCAGAACCAGAAAGCCCCGAAATTACAACTAATTTATTGCGAGGAATATCTAAATCAATATTTTTTAAGTTATGTTCGCGCGCTCCGCGAATTACAATTTTATCGTTATTAAAAATGGCCACAATAAGAAAATTATAACAAGTTGAACGGTTTTATTCTATAGAAAATATTCCCGCAGATGGCGCAGATTTTCGCAGATTTTTTTTGCAAATTTCGTGTCATTCCTATGCTTGTGCGAAGCCTAGCGTTAGCGTCCACAGAAATCTCCATAAAGAAAAAAAATCCTAAAAAGCGGGTCCCAGCGACGGCGAAAAACGAACCTTCCCAGTCCGCTTACATCTTCGATGTTACGCTTCCTTGGGCCCTTTCATTTTTCGCCTGCGTCCCACTTTTTAGGATTTTTTTTATTGTTATCAAAATCTGCGTTTATCTGCTAACGAAACAAAGTTTCGTGAATCTGCGGGAAATTCGTTTTCCCAAAATCTATAAATTCGTGTAGCCCATTAAATATTTATCTATTTCGCGGGCGCACTCGCGACCTTCGGCAATTGCCCAAACTACAAGCGACTGTCCACGATGCATATCGCCAGCGGTAAATACTTTTTCTACAGACGTTTTGTATCCGTTCGGACTTGCAAGGTCTGGAGTTTTTTCGCCAACAGATTCAACTGTATTTCTTGCAGTAAGATTTGTTCCAAATGCTTTTGCAGTGTAATCTTCGCAACCTAAAAATCCTGCCGCAATTAAAATTAAATCGCAAGGCAAATCTTTTTCGCTACCAGGAATTTCGCAAAGCTGGCGTTTTCCGTCAATCATTTTAAATTCTACTTGAACAGTTTTTACGCCATTTACTTTTCCGTCTTTTGTGTAAACTTCTTTTATTGTAGTTTTGTAAACTCGTGGGTCGTGTCCAAACTTTGCAATAGATTCTTCTGCACCGTAGTCAGTTTTTAAGACTTTTGGCCACTGTGGCCACGGATTATTTGCTTGGCGTTCAACTGGTGGACAAGGCATCATTTCTAGTTGAGTTACAGATTTGCAACCTAAACGAATGCTTGTTCCTGTACAGTCGTTTCCTGTGTCGCCACCACCAACTACAATAACATCTTTATCTTTTGGATTAAAAAAAGTTCCATCTTTTAATTCAGAGTTTAATAGACTTTTTGTAACAGATTTTAGAAAATCAACGGCAAACATTACACCTTCTGCATCTGAACCTTTTGCTGCAAGCGGACGCGCTTTTTTTGCCCCGCAACAAAGTGCAACTGCATCGTAATTATCTATAATTTCTTTTGCATCAACTGTACGACCAACATCTGCGCCAGTTATAAACTTAACGCCTTCTGCTTCCATAAGTTTTACGCGACGTTCAATAATGTTTTTTTCCAACTTCATATTTGGAATTCCGTACATTAAAAGCCCGCCAACTCTGTCTTCGCGCTCATAAACTGTAACGTTATGTCCGCGCCGATTCAACAAATCTGCAACTGCAAAACCTGCTGGACCTGCGCCAATTACAGCAATTTTTTTATCTGAACGAACGCGCGGAATTTGCGGTTTCATATAACCGGTAGCGAATGCTTTTTCAATAATAAAAAGTTCGTTATCGTGAATTGTTACCGCTTCTTTTATGTCGCCACCATTTCCGCAATTACAAGCCTTTTCGCACAAAGCCGGACAAACGCGACCTGTAAATTCTGGAAAACTAGAAGTTTTTAAAAGTCGCCAAGCCGCCATATCAAACTGACCTTTGTACAATGCGTCATTCCATTCTGGAATAAGATTATGCAAAGGACAACCTGTTACCATTCCCGCAAGTTTTATTGCAGATTGGCACATTGGAACTCCACAGTTCATACAACGCGCCGCTTGAGTTCTTCGCTCTTCTTCTGGCAAAATATTATGAAATTCCTTAAAATTTGCCGTTCTTAAAAGAGGAGCAATATTACTGTTATCTTTTCTATTATATTCTAAAAATCCTGTTGGTTTTCCCATTTTAATCTCCTTCCTATGCAGTTACCTTGTAAAATGCTTCAAGAACAGCTTCATCGTGTTTTAAGCCGCGTTCTTCTGCTTTGCTAATTTCTACAAGCATTCTGTGATAATCATTAGGAACAATCTTCTTAAAATGTGGAAGATATTCTTTTTCGAAATCTTTTAAGATTCGTTTACCAAGTTCAGAACCAGTTTCTTTTACGTGCTTTTCAACAAGCGACTTTATAATTTGAGCATCGTGTTCATCTGTAACTTCGCTCATTGTTACAAGTTGCTTATTAAGTCTTTTATAAAGATCGTGATTCATATCCAAAACGTAAGCAGTTCCACCGCTCATTCCGGCACAAAGGTTCTTTCCTGTTGGTCCAAGAATTAAAGCAGTTCCACCAGTCATATATTCAAGTCCGTGGTCGCCGCAACCTTCTACAACTGCCGTAGCACCAGAATTTCGTACGCAAAAACGTTCACCTGCAATTCCATTGATGTACGCTTCGCCACTAGTTGCACCAAACAAGGCAACGTTTCCTATAATAATGTTTTCTTCTGGCTTAAAAGTTACGTTTTTAGGCGCACTTACAACAATTTTTCCGCCACTTAAACCTTTTCCAAGGTAATCGTTGGAATCGCCAACTAAGCGCATTGTAAGACCTTTAGGAATGAACGCACCAAAACTTTGTCCGCCACCGCCAGTTGCGTTTACAACAAACGAATCTTCTGGCAAAGAACTTCTAAACTTCTTTTGAATTTCTGAACCCAAAATTGTTCCCAAAGTTCTATCTGTAGAAGTAATTTTTACGTTGAACGTTCCTTTCTTTGATTTAGAAACTTTTTCAAACTGTTTTAATAAATCTTTTACATCAACAGTTTTTTCAAGTTTAAAGTCGTAAACATCTTGTGGGTCAAAATGAGTTTTTGCTCCTTCTGGAGTTCTGTAACCAATAATTCGACTTAAATCTACAAGATTAGCACGTTGGAATCCTTGCTTTTCTTTAAGTTTTAGCAAATCTGTTCTTCCGCACATTTCGTCTAGTGTTCGAAGTCCAAGTTTTGCCATATATTCGCGAAGTTCTTCTGCAATAAACTTCATAAAGTTTTCTACATATTCTGGCTTTCCTGTAAAACGCTTTCTAAGTTCGCTATTTTGCGTTGCAACGCCAAACGGACAAGTGTCCAAATTGCAAACTCGCATCATTGCGCAACCCATAGAAATTAGCGGAGCCGTAGCAAATCCAAATTCTTCTGCACCAAGTAAAGACGCAATAGCAACATCACGGCCACTCATAAGTTTACCGTCTGTTTCAATTACAACGCGCGAACGAAGTCCATTTTGAATTAAAGTTTGGTGCGTTTCTGCAAGTCCAAGTTCCCACGGAAGCCCAGCGTGATGAATAGAAGAAATTGGAGCCGCTCCAGTTCCGCCGTCGTGTCCAGAAATTAAAATAACTTGCGCGCCAGCTTTTGCAACGCCTGCCGCAATAGTTCCAACGCCCGCTTCGCTAACAAGTTTTACAGAAATACGAGCAGCACGGTTTGCGTTCTTTAAGTCGTAAATTAACTGCGCCAAATCTTCTATAGAATAAATATCGTGGTGCGGTGGCGGCGAAATAAGCGAAACGCCCGGAGTTGCATAACGAGTTTGCGCAATCCAAGGATAAACTTTCTTTCCAGGAAGATGTCCGCCTTCGCCAGGCTTTGCGCCTTGCGCCATTTTAATTTGAATTTCTTTTGCGCTAAGTAAATATTCTTCCGTAACACCAAAACGACCAGAAGCAACTTGTTTAATTGCAGAGTTTGCGTCCGTTCCAAGTCGTTCTGGTTTTTCGCCACCTTCGCCAGAATTGCTTTTTCCGTGAAGATGATTCATTGCAAGCGCCATACAGCGATGCGCTTCTTCCGAAATTGAACCGTAACTCATCGCTCCAGTTTTAAATCGTTTTACAATTTCGCTAACTGGTTCAACTTCATCAATAGGAATAGCTTTTGATTCGTCAAAATTAAAGTCCAGCATTGCACGCAAAGTATGCGGATGCGAATTATCGTCTACAAGCGAAGAATATTCCTTAAAACGATTGTAATCACCATTTCTTGTTGCTTCTTGCAAAGCAATAATTGTTTCTGGCGAATACAAATGGTCTTCTGCATTTGGTCCACGTCTAAATTTATGTATTCCAACAGAATCAAGGTGAGTATTTACAGTTAATCCAAGTGGGTCAAAAGCCTTGTTGTGATGAAAGTTTACATCTTCTTCTATTTCTTTTATTCCAATTCCACCAACTCGGCTAACTGTATTTGTAAAATATTTATCAATAACATCTTTTGCAATACCAACCGCTTCAAAAATCTGCGCAGACTGATAAGACTGAACCGTAGAAATTCCCATTTTTGCTGCAATTTTTACAATTCCGTTAATAATTGCTTTATTGTAATCATCTATTGCAGTGTGATAATCCTTATCCAAAAGTTTTTGGTCAATCATTTCGGCAATACATTCGTGCGCAAGATACGGATTAATTGCACGCGCGCCGTAACCTAAACACATTGCCGCCTGATGAACATCGCGAACTTCTGCCGTTTCCAAAATAATAGAAATTGCCGTTCTTTTTTTAGTGCGAACCAAATGCTGTTCAACTGCGCTTGTAGCCAAAAGAGAAGGAATTGCAACGTGATTTTCGTCAACACCGCGGTCAGAAAGAACCATAACATTTGCACCGTTTTTATATTCACGGTCAACAGAAATTAATAAATCGTCTAATGCTTGTTGCAAAGAACCGCCTTTATAGAAAAGCAAAGAAATTGTAACAACCTTAAATCCTGGCTTTTTCATATTTTTAATTTTTAATAAATCAACGCCAGTTAAAATTGGATTATTAATTTCCAAAACAGTGCAGTTTTTGCTTTCCGGCTTTAATAAGTTTCCATCAGAACCAACATAAACAGTCGTGTCGGTAACAATTTTTTCGCGTAAAGAATCAAACGGTGGGTTTGTAACCTGCGCAAAAAGTTGCTTAAAATAAGAATAAAGTGGCGGATGTTTATCGCTCATACAAGCAAGCGGAGTGTCAACGCCCATTGCGCCAGTTGGTTCAACGCCAGTTTTTGCCATTGGCAAAACTATTTCGTTTACATCTTCGTAATTCCAGCCGAACGCTCTGTACATTTTGTCGCGTTCTTCTTGCGTATAAACAGGAATCTTTTTGTTAGGAATTGGTAAATCAGAAAGATGAACAAGATTTGTGTCAAGCCATTCGCCAAACGGATGTTCAGAAGCATAAAGTTTTTTACATTCTTCATCAGAAATAATTTTTTTCTGCTTTGTGTCAACAAGTAAAATTTTTCCAGGCTGAAGACGCGATTTTTTTTCAATATTTTCTTCTGGAATATCCAAACAACCAACTTCCGAAGAAAGAATTAACATTCCGTCTTTTGTAATATAATAGCGGCTTGGTCTAAGACCATTTCTGTCCAAAGTTGCGCCAAGGACATCGCCATCGCTAAACAAAACAGCGGCAGGTCCGTCCCAAGGTTCCATCATTGTTGCATAATAATGATAAAAATCTCGCTTTTCGCCATTCATATTTTTATCATTTTTCCAAGGTTCAGGAATACAAACCATAACCGCAAGCGGAAGTGGCATTCCATTCATAACCAAAAATTCCAAAGTATTATCAAGTTGTGCAGAATCAGAACCATCAGGATTAATCGCCGGAAGAATCTTTTTCATATCTTCATCAGAAATAACTTCTGATTTTAAAGTTTCTTCGCGCGCAAGCATTCTGTCCGCATTTCCGCGAATCGTATTAATTTCTCCGTTATGCGCAATAAATCTGTTCGGGTGCGCTCTTTCCCAACTTGGATTTGTATTTGTACTAAATCTTGAATGAACAATTGCCAATGCAGAAACATAATCTTCGCTCTGCAAATCCTTGTAAAAAGTACGCAATTGTTGAACTAAAAACATTCCTTTATAAACAATAGTTCTGCTAGAAAGAGACGCTACATAAGTTTGCTTAGCCGAATGTTCATACTGACGACGCAAAATATAAAGTTTTCGGTCAAAATCAAGACCTTTTGCTACATTTTTAGGGCGACCAATAAAACATTGCGTAATAACCGGCATACAATCGCGCGCGCGTTTACCTAAAACATCTGGATTTACAGGAACAATTCGCCAGCCTAAAAACTGCAAACCTTCTTTTTCACAAAGATTTTCAAACATTTTCTTAGTCTGAGCGCGAACAATTTCATCTGCTGGAAAAAAGAACATTCCAACGCCATAATCGCGTTCATCGCCAAGTTTTATATTCAATTCCGCAGCCGCTTTCTTAAAAAACTTATGCGAAATTTGAACAAGAATACCAACTCCGTCGCCTGTTTCACCAGTAGCATCCTTACCTGCACGGTGTTCAAGCTTTTCAACAATGCTAAGCGCGTTGTCTACAATTTGCCTAGAAGCGTGACCGTCAATATTAACAACAGCGCCAATTCCGCAGTTATCGTGTTCAAAAGACGGTTCATACAAAGTTTTATTCATAAAGTAACCCCTCATAGTCCAAAAATTTGGGCATAAAAAAGGCGATACAGACAATACGGGTTTAACCTATACTGTCTGTATCGCCTTTGATACTAAAAGTATAGTATAGAAATCGCGCATAAGTGTCAAGTAAAATTAAAAATCAAGAATAAGGAAGTAGGAATTTTCCTTAGATTTGTCCCTCATTGCAAGCCGTAGGCGTGGCAATCTTACGTATTAAATATGAATTTTGTGGGGAAAAGCCTTTCCCCTCGTTCAGCCACGTTGCGTCTTCGCAACCCTACGCAACCTAGCGGTTGCTACCATGTTTTCAAGCAAACTTGCACGAAGTAATTTCAACGTGCGACTTTCTGAAAGAAAGTCGGTAGTTTCTTTGCAAACCAACTAGTTTAAAATAAAAAAACTCTAGCGAGTGCTAGAGTTAATGGACGGTGAGAGGATCGAACTCCCGACATTCTGGGTGTAAACCAGACGCTCGTACCAGCTGAGCTAACCGTCCAAATCGATTTGTGATGTTTTTACTATATCAAAAATCGATTTAATATGTCAATATGCAAAACGCTTTTTTTTCAAAATTTTTGCATTTTTTTTTGCCATTTTAGTTGTGGCAAATGCGCTTTTCGCATTCTTTGTAAATTGCAGAAGTTTTTTCTACAATATCTGCTGGAATTTCTTTAATATTTGGGTCGCCAGCAAGATTATTTTCTTTTAGCCAGTCGCGAACAAATTGTTTGTCGTAACTTGCAGGGCTTCCGCCAACTTTGTATTTAGAAAGATCCCAAAATCTGCTTGAATCTGGCGTTAAAACTTCATCGCCTAAAACAAGTTCGCCATTTTCATCAAGACCAAATTCAAACTTTGTGTCAGCAATAATAATTCCGTTTTTATAAGCGTGTTCGTAACATTTTTTGTAAATTGCAAGCGCCGCTTTTTCAATCTTTGTTCCAAGTTCTTCACCCAAATCTTTTTTCATATAATCAAGAGTAACGTTAATGTCGTGTCCTTCTGTTGCTTTTGTAGACGGAGTTACTATTGGTTCTTCTAGTTTTTCGGCTTGTTTATATTCTTTTTCAAACTTGTGTCCTAAAAATGGTTCACCTTTTTTGTATGCTTCGTACATTGAACCAAACATATAACCTCGAACAATAACTTCGTAAGGAATCATTTTTAATTTTTTTACTAAAATTGTGCGACCTTCGTATTCTGGTTTTTGAAATTCTTTTGGCATATCTTTTAAGTCAGAAGAAATCATGTGATTTTTGATTATATCTTTTGTGTAATCAAACCAGAAATTTGCAAGAGCATTTAATACTTTGCCTTTATCTGGAATTAAAGTTGGAAGAATTACATCGAATGCGCTAATTCGATCTGTGGTTACAATTACCATTCTTCCATCTTCCAAATCATAAACTTCGCGAACTTTTCCGCTTGCATATTTTTTCATATAAAACTCCTAAATGATTAAGTTTTTATTGTTTTCGCAAAATAAAAAAATGTACTCTCGGCACGAACCTACTTTGTACATTTTTTTAATTGAATTCAATAAAACTTAATCATTTGCATTTTTCTATTTTTCTTAAAACAAAAACTTTGCGTTTTGTCTTGAATTTACAAAAAATAATATTAACGCTACAAATCCGTAGCAAATTGCGGCAATATAAACAAAAGGTAGCGCAATGCACATTAGCCAAAGCGTTTCTAAAATTGCTGGAATTGCTAAAACTAAAAGTGCAAAAATTGAATATAAAACAATTAGTTTTACTTTTTTTTCTAATGCAACACAATAAATTTTATAAGCAATCAAACTGCAAAGAAAAATCATAGAAAGAAGCACTACTGGTTTTACAAAAAGAACATAAAAAGAAAATTCTACAGAAGATGCTGCAGATGCAATAATGCAATATGGCATATAAATTGCAAAAAAAGATGCTACAAACGGAAAAAACGCTTTTACACGAAATTCAAAAGAATCTTTTGTAACAAAAAAATAAAGCGCATAAACTAAGATTAGTGGTAAAGCATATTGTTTTAAAAAGTAATAAAAAAAGTTTGAAAAAAATGAATATTCTGGAATTCTGTGCATATACGAAAAAGCAGCGGTAAATCCGCTTACAAGAATTCCTAAAAATGCGCCAAATGCTATTAAAAATCCATATATTTTTTTATCTGAATGAACAGAACAAAATGCAAGAACTGTAGGAAACAACAAAACCATAAACAAAAACATAATTATAAAATAGCACAAAGAAAGCGCTTTGCAAAGTGGGGAAAATGTATATAAAAAAAGATTGTCGGGGCAAGCCCGACAATGACATTTTTAAAATTTGTTACGCTCGCAATAAAGTACAAACTATGCTATTTCTACAACCCAACCATCTGGACCTTTTATTTCGCCCATTTGAATTCCTGTTAATGTTTCGCGAAGTTTTCCTAAAACTGGACCAATTTTTTCCATTCCAGCTGGAACGTTAATTTCTTTGTCGTGGTCAACAATTTTTCCAATTGGGCTAATAACAGCGGCAGTTCCGCAAAGTCCGGCTTCTACGAAATCTGGAAGTTCGCTCTTATTAATTTGTCGCTCTTCTACTTCGATATGAAGGTAATCTTTTGCAACTTGAACCAAAGAACGGCGAGTAATAGAAGGCAAAATGCTATTTGATTTTGGAGTTACAAGTTTTCCGTCTTTTGTAACAAAAATAACATTTGCTCCGCCAGTTTCTTCTATATAAGTATGAGTTGCAGGATCTGTGTACATATTTTCTGCAAATCCTTTTTTATGTGCATCTACAATGTTGTAAAGGCTCATTGCGTAGTTTAATCCAGCTTTAATGTCGCCTGTTCCGTGTGGAGCGGCGCGGTCTAAGTCAGAAATGCGAACAACAATAGGTTTTACTCCGCCCTTAAAATAAGGTCCAACAGGAGTTACAAGAATGCGGAACTGATATTCATCTGCTGGTTTTACGCCAATTACTGCGTTTGAACCAAACATATAAGGACGAATATACAAAGTTGCGCCAGAACCATAAGGTGGAACCCAATCAATATTTGCTTTTACAGTGTCAATTACAGCCTGAACAAATCTATCTTCTGGAAAAACTGGCATTACAAGGCGTTCACAAGAACTTTTCATTCTTGCTGCATTTAAATCTGGGCGGAAACAAACAACTTTTCCGTCTTTTGTTGTGTAAGCCTTTAATCCTTCAAAACAAGATTGTGAATATTGCAAAACGCCTGCACATTCGTTAATTTTTACCACATTGTCTTTTGTAAGTTTTCCGTTATCCCAAGCGCCATCTTTATAGTTAGAAACAAATCGCTTGTCTGTTTTAATGTAACCAAAAGGCAAGTTGCCCCAATCAAGTTTTTTCTTTCCCATTTTATAACCTCACTGATTTTCGCGCTTAAATGTGCGACTTTTTATTCAAGGGCATCTCTAAAAACTCAAATTTTGATTGTTTTTAGAGATGCCTGCGAGTTCT
>CAZJOU010000011.1:0-22848 GCA_964547685.1 uncultured Treponema sp.
GTTTAGAATCGCTTTCTTTACAAGAAAAACTTTCCATTGGATATGGTTTTACTTCTGTTTCTTTTAAAACTGATGTAAAGAATGAACTCATATCGTTAGAAGAAACACAAGTCATCATGTCGTTTCCAAGATAAAACCAAGTTCTGCGAGAATCTTTTTTAATAAGTCCGTAAAAAATAAGTGGCTTGTCTTTTCGTAAAGTGTAAACAACATCGTTTTCTGAAAGTCCGGTTAATGTTGAATAAAAAAGCGGCCAATTTTCCTGATTCACATTTTCGTCAATTTCTGAAAAATTTTGGAATCGCTGTTGAAAATAAAAAAGTTTAAACATTATTGCTTCTTTTTCGTTTAAGGAAGCAAATTTGTTTATTATGTCAAAATCCGAAACATCATAAAAATTATCTAATGCTCGGCTTGGAATTTGAACTTGGCGTTGCAAACTTTTTTCCAGCGATTTTGAAAATGTTTCGTAATCTTCGCGGTCGCGTTTAAAAAGAGAATAAGTCATTACGTTTTCAATTTCTTTTTCGCCTAAAAGAACAAAAACCCGAGCAAAATCTTCATATAAAATTCCGAAAGTTCTAAAAATTACTTCATCAAAAATATTGTCGTCTTCGCGAAAAATGTCTCCAAGTTCATTTGCAAGCATACTTCTGTTTTGAATGTAATAATCAAAAATTTCCTGTTCGCTTACTTCACGTTCGTTTTTTTCATTTTTAGATTCGTTTTGATTTTCACATTTTTCTTCTTCTGATTTTATTTTTGAAGCGATAAAATCTTTTGCGCTTTTAGCAAAATGAAGTTTGTTCTGCGAATAAAGTTTTGCAATTTCAAAATTGAATATTTTTTCAAGGAAATGTTTTCTGTTTTTTGCCTTTACAATATAGAAAAATAAATCTAAAACTTCGTCTGCAAACGAATATTTTTTTACAAAGTTCAAAAGATAAACCGCAAGCGAATCGGAATCGCGCTCTGTAATTTTGTTTCCAACAGAAATTTCGTTGTTTCTTTTAAAAGCCATTCTAAGTCTTTGTGCTCTTGTCATCATAATTTCCTCCGTGTGTATTTTACATTTCTATAATATAATGAAAAAATTTCAAAAGTTTAAAAATTGATTAATTTTTTTGTCCCCCTTTGCGAGTTTAGAATATAACCGCACTTTTTCTAGAAGTTAAGGAGTTTTGGATAAATTTTTTGTTATTTTTTTGATTTTTTTATATATTCCTCCCTTTTTGCATTCATATTATATAAATCATCAGTCTTAAATTGTGAGAATTAAAAAACGTGATATAATAATTTTATGCAGAACAATCAATATGAACGGCTTTTGTTTATAGACAACATTATTTCTTCCGGATTAAAGCCAACTTGGAAAGGACTTGTTACGCTTTTGCAAGATGCGGGCTTTAAAACAAGTCGCGCAAGCGTTTTCCGCGACTTAAAAGATTTAAAAGAACAGTTTCATGCTCCGCTTTCTACAAATGAATATGGCGGATATTATTACCGCGAAGCAACTTTTAGAATTCCGGCGCTTTTAACAAGCGAAGAGCAAATTAAAGCGGCAAAGATAATGCGGAATCTTCTTGAAACATTAAAAGGTTCGGCAATTTACGATGATGCGGTAAAAGTTTTTGACACACTTAGCACAGCAATTCCGTTTTCTGAATCTAAAGATTTTAATTATGGAAAAGAAAAACACAAAACTGAAGCAGAACAGATTAACAATATTCAAGAACGCGTTATTTTTTTAGGCGCGCCAAATGCGGAACTTGCTCCAAGCGTGTGGCGATTCGTTTATTCTGCAATTCAGAAAAACCAGATAATCGTTTTTAATTACAGAACTGTAAGCCAAAAACAAGATGTTCAGCACGCAGTTGCTCCGTATCAACTGATTTTTGAAAACGGGAACTGGAACTTGTGGGGCTTTGAATACAAATCGCAAAAACGACTTTTGTTCACGCTTTCGCAGATGAAAAACTTGCATTTACATTCACAAAAAGGCGAAACGTTTGAGTTTTCACTTCCAAAAGACTTTGATTTTCGCGGAACAACGCCCGCTTCGTTTGGTTGCTACAACACACCGTTTTTTGAAACATACAAAATCCACCTAAAAAATTACGCCGCTCGTTACGCAAAAAACAGAATCTGGGGCGACGACCAAAAAATCACCGAAACGGACGATGGAATAATTCTTGAGTTTGAAAGCAATCAATACGATCCGATTTTAGGTTGGATTCTAGGCTGGGCAGAAGATGCAGTTCCGCTAGAACCAGAAAAACTTGTTGCAGATTGGAAAGAGCACATCAGGAAAATGGCAGAGACTGCGGAAAAATAAACGATTGGTACAGAAGAACGCAAACATCGTCAAATTCGTGGCAAATTTTATATAATACATCGTCAAATTCGTGGCATTTTTTGTTAAAATGATTGTCAAATTCGTGGCAAATTTTACGGCGCAAGATGAACAGAATTTTATAAGCACAAATTATGCTAAAAAATTGATTTTGTTGACATATTCAACTTTAGAGAATATATTTTACTTATGAAATTTAAAGTACATAAATTACCTGCGGTTGAATCTGAAATATCCGAACTAGAGCAAAGCCAACAAGAATTGCTTAAATCTGAATACAAAAAAATTGAAACGCAAGGAATTGAATTTGTAAAAGTTAAGCATGTTCAAAAAAAATATTTGAAATAAAGTCGAATGAATTGCGTTCTTTATTCAAATATGAAAAAGACCAGATTATTTTAATTGGAGTTGTTTTTGTAAAGAAAACAAAAAAGACTCCAAAAGATAAAATAAAACTTGCAGAAAAAAGATTAAAGGAGGTTTGATTATGGAATATGTTTTTGTAAAAGATTCAGAAGGTTTTGTTTCTAAAAAACAGGCTTCAGAAGTTGCGGCTGATGAAAAAATCATCACAGAAAAAGAATATAAAAAACTTTCTGGACTTGATTCTTATGAAAAAAAATTTCTTCATGGCGGAGCAAGAAAAAATGCTGGCAGAAAACAGAAATTTTCAATGCCTCTTAAATTTCAAATCCGAGTTACGCAAGAAGAAAAAGATTTTATAACTTACGCACGCGAACATCATTTAAATTATTCATCTTTAATGCAAATGTAAACTACGCCGTCATTGCGAGCAAAGCGAACCGAAGGTCGCCGAAGGCTAGCAATCTTATTAATGCTTGCAAACTTTTTTAAGATTGCTTCGGACTTCACGCCCTACGCATGGCTACGGGCGAGACTCGCTAAAAACGCTTCTTAAGCGTTTTTACGGCTTTGCCGTCGCTCCCTACCTCGCAATGACGTTCGCTTTTTCTAAGATTGCTTCGTCATTTTAAGTTAAACTAGCGGTTGTAGTTTGTTTGCTAGATCTGAAATTGCATCCATAATTTTATCTTTATCTACAAGTTTAAAGAAAATATTATTGTCTTTATAAAATTCATTTTCTCTCAAAACATCTAGAGTTTCGAAATTATTTATTCTCTCTGCATTTTGTTCTTTATCATTCCAATTTATAAAACGCAACAAGAATTTCTTATCATCTTCATAATGAACTTCTAGAAAATATGTTTCATTAAAGTATGTTTCATTTTTATATTTAACTTCTCCATATTTCATAAAAGGGTCATCGTTTGCAGATGTGCTGTAGTTGTATATTGGTTTTCCAAACGGCTTTATTTCTTCATCTTTATGCGATAAATAAAGTGCGTAAGTAAATAATTCTACGTGTTTGCTAGTTATATATGATCTTGAAATAAGATCTATTTCAGAATTATTATAATTGTTGTTTTTCCATCTTAACAATCTATCTTCGCCAAGTTTAAAGCCTTCATGATTTGTTTCAAATTTTTCAAGATTATCTACAAGAACTTTGCGCCATTCTGGAATATTTTCAGGACGTTTTTTGCTTATTTTCTTTAATGACTCTTTTGCATTGTTATAATCAAAATCCACATCGTTTATTACTTCGGTAAGATAAAAATAGCTCTGATCAATGCTTTCTTCTTCAATTTTTTTATGAAAACGTAGCCAACTTATATCGCGGCTATTTCCATTTCTGTAAAGAGACCTGTTGCTTCTGTACCAAGTCCAATAATCGCCTTTTGTTAACAATGCTTTTACAAGTTCAGTGTCAAAACTGCAGCCATTTTTTTTGTCGTCAAAAATTGAAACAAGTTTTTTTACAACAGTAACAAATTCATCAATTTTTGAATCATTGTTTACATCAGTTTCTGTTATATTGCAAACATCTAACTCATAACTTAATTGTCCTTCAAAATATCTTAAATCAGAAAGAGCATTGTCTATCACTTTTTTCCATTTTGCATTGGCAAATAATTTTGATTTTAAGACTTCTTCTTTAAGCTGATATTCATCCAAAGTAACGATATTAGCAAGTGATTTTTTATTTTCCGACAAATTTGCCAAAGAATGATAAATGTCTTTGTCGCATAAATAATCAATACCTTTTAGAGCATTGCTAAATGTTGAAACAGAATTTGCTAATGAATAACTGTTTTTGCACACATCGTAAACAAAACGCAACCAATCAGCAAAAAAGTTGTCATCTTTTTTAGGCTTGTAATCTAAAAGATATTTTATGTAACCAAAATAAATTACTTTAGATTCATAATTTCTGTCATTTGTTGAATAATCATAAACTATTGTTTTAAACATTTCTGTTTCATTGAAAAAATATAAAGATTCATGAAAATGTGTTTTTAGTTTCCATTTTTTTTCTGCTTTTTCTTCGCAAAGCAAGTTAAGAATGTCGATAACGTCAAACAATAATTTATTGTCATTTTCTTTTAAAATTTCAATTATTTTTTCATACGGAATATTGTTTTTTAGTTCCATTAATGTATTGATTTTTCTTTCATCATCGCTATTTCGTTGCATAGAAAATTTGTTTTCTGTGTTGTTAATTAAATTTAACGCTTTGTAACACACGCAAAGATTGCTTATAAAACTTAGAAACATATCGTCAACAAGTGGCTTTGTTTCATTTTGATTTTCGAGCCAAAAGTTCCAGAACATATCTGTCCAGCGAGTGTCAATCATCAATCCGACATAATCGCGCAACGAAGCATATTTTTTATTTTCTTGCTTATTTATTTTTTCCAAAGTGCTTTTATATTTTTCAGTTTCTTTAACATCGGCATACAGTTTAAGTATTTTCGATTTTAGATTTTCAAATCGAGTTAAAGGTTTTCCTCTTGAATTCATCTTGATATAAAGTTCATCTGTAAGTTTATATTCATCAAGCGGCAAAAAATTGAATGTTATGTTTGATTTTTCGCCAGATTGATTTAACTTATCGTAAAATCCGCTACATTCTTCTTTTGGAAATTTTTCTGCAATGTCATCAAGCATATTAAGCATATTGATTACAGTCGGATCATTATTCCAATGATTAAAAAACCATTTTTCATCGCGGATTTTTGATGACAACGTTTTTTTATTTTTCTGGGTGTTTTTCTGATTTAAATATTCAAAATATTCTTTTTCCTCGTTTTCTAGTTCTGCAACTTTGTCGTTTTTAGGATTTTTAACTGTTTTTTGTAATTTGACCAACGCATAGCAGAAATCTTCAGAAGATTTTCTAATATTGTAAGCGAATTTTGATTTTCCATTCTTTAATAAAAGATTCCTAAAATCGTCATATTTTTGATTTATTATTGCCAAATACCAATGAAGAAGGAACAATGTTGTGATTCTTTGCTGTCCGTCTAGCAAAATTAGTTTTGTTTCATTTTTGGATTTTTCTATTGTTCCATAAATAAAATCCAGTTGATGATTTTGATTTTCGGAAATTAAATATTCTTTTAGTTTTTCAAGAAATTCGTTGCGTTTTTCTTTTTCTGATTTTCTTCCGTAAGCGTAATCTCGTTGTAACATTGGAATTTCTACAACAAAATCTTCTTCTGCAAATAAATCTACGAAACTTAAAGTTTTGAAAGACATTTTACCATTTCCTCCATATAATTTTCCGCATCTGTTCTAGTCCAGTTCATTAAATCAAAAAGTTTTGTGCTGTACGATTTTTGAAAAACATTCTTTGTGCATAGCAATATATAAACACCATCTTTTTCGCGCGAATTAATCCATTGTCTTTTGACTGGAAAAATTGCGTTTTTATAACCGCGATTTGTTCCAGCATCAAGAAGAACTAGATTAAAAATGCCATCTATGTTGTAGAAATTAAAAAGGTCTGTACCAAAATATTGATCAAGAATTTTGTATATTTCTGAATTTACTGTTTCTTCTTTAGAATCTAACAAGGCTAACAGTTTTTCGCAAATATCTTTTGCAGTTATTATATTGGCATCAGATTCTTTGATGACGATTTCTTTTTTAAGTTTCGGAAGTTCGTCTTTGATTTTGTTTTTATAGTCAGTTATCTTTTTACGTTTTTCCCTGTTATCTTTGTTTTCAAAGTCGAACCTGATTCCTGAAAAATAAGTAAGATTTGGAAGAATCCAATCGATTTTTCCATCTCCGTTAATATTTTGTGGATTTTGAGAATTTATATGTTCTACATCCCAAGTTGTTTCATAAAAATCATTAAATGAAAATCTAGATGAGGATTTTTCGCAATCCAATACACTTAGAACATTGAAAAGAAGCAATGTGTCACGAATTGTATTATCATTTTCTCCGTACTTATAGGACTTTAATTTTTCACGGACAAGACTTTCTTGACTATTATCAAAATCTTCTTCTTCATCTTCTTTAATATTTAATGCTAGTTTTACGCACCATTTTCTGAGTTCTTTGATAAATTCGGAATTAGATTTTGTTTCATCATGCTTTTTTGTTATTTCGCTGATAGGAATCTTTTTGTATCTTAAATATCCAATCAAATGATATAATTTTTTGTCGTCATACCAATCTTTGCAAAGATAAAATTTGTCCATGACTTCTTTCCATTTGTTTTCAACCGAATATTTTGGAACATTTTCCACATCATATTTTTTGAAATCTTCATTATATTTGTCAAAAGTAAAATATTTGTTGTCTTTATCGTTTTTTGTTTTTCCTTTTATTAAATCAAAAATAAATTCTATTCGAGTGTCGTACTTTGCATCATCTTTTCCATAAATGAATGACCAAAAATCATTGTTTTGCAAAGAGTGTTCTATCATATCCCAATCGTTTGCAATTTTTATCTTTAAGGTGTCAGCAATTTTAGATTGCGATTTTTCATCTGTAGAAATATTTTTTGCTTCTTTGTCTGCACGATTTAAGAAAAGAGCCTTTATCAGTTCAGCATTTGTAAGACCAATTTTTCCGACATTCAGGCGGGAAAATATTTCTTCGCTTGAAACTTTTTTTGATTTGATTTCATCAGTTACATTGTACCAGATGAATTTTACAGAAGGATTTTCAAGTTCATCTTTTGCGTTTAATATCGAATCGACAAATTTTCCAGAATTAATAGGTTCATAATAAGACTTAATCTGTTTTAAAGCTTCGCAGATGTGATAATAATCAATATTGTCATTTTGCTTTGAAAAGTCTATATTTTTTAAAAATCTTTCGCTGTCAGGTCTGCTTTTATATGAAATATTAAAAATTTCTAAACCAGGATTGTCTTCTTGTAAGCGTTCCTTTTTTAATGAAAGCATTAAAAAAAGCGTTGTTAACCGTTGCTGACCATCGATAATTTCCCAAGCGTTTTCAGATTCATTAAAGCACACGACCAAAGGCTGCATGCAATAAAAAGATTCGCCGTTTTTATCTTTTTTTATATAAGCATATAAGTCTTCCAACAATTTTTCGACTTCAAATTTTGTCCATCTATATCCACGCTGATAATCGGGAATATAAAATTTATTTCCCATTAATTCCCAAAGTGAAACAGTGTCTAGTTTTTCTTTATTTTTTAAGTTACTCATTTTTCATGTCTCCTAATTCCGCAACAATTCCTAAGCATGAATACCAAAGTATTTTTGCAAGGACTTTTTCTCCTGCACTCTCTAGAACTTTTCCGTATAAATCAAGTTGTGTCTGATATTTTCCAGCGAAAGATTCGCTTTGCTCGCTAAGAACGTCCGCTTCGTTCCCGAAGAAAGTTTTGTAGTCAACGATTACAAAGCCGTTTTTTGTTTGCCAAAGAAAATCCATTCTGCCTTTTGCTATTTGGTTTGTTTTCATTAAAAACTCAAACGGATATTCTTGGAATGTGATTTCCGCTGTGCCGAACTTTTGTTCAAGATATTTTGTAAAGTCATTCCATGCGGATTTTATTTCATCCGGATTTTTTATGTTTTCTGCAAATCCTGAATTTGCAACAATCTTAGCTATTTCTTCATTTGTTTTATGCTGAACGACGCAGAAAATGTTGTGAAGAAATGTTCCAAGTTCTGTTTTGTTTGTATTTCCTGAAATATTGATTTTTGAAGAAAGTTCTTCTGTTTTGGAAACAGAGGTTGACGGCTCGTTTTCCAGTTTGCTTGGATTCACGTTTCTTGGAAGCAGATTTTTGTCTTTTTGCGATTTTAGTTCGTTCGGCCAGAAAGTCTCTTTCTCGTAAGAATAATTTTCTGGAACATCGTTTTTATCTGCGTTTTTTTCAAATTCAGAAAGAAATCCAGAGTTGAACAAATCGCATTTTTCGCCTGGAGTTTGCGGCAAGGTTTGAATCGTGTTGAATTTTAGATTTTCAAAATATTTGCGAGGCGACTTTGATTTTCCGTTCAACGCAAAAATCAGATTGTCGCAAGGGCGGGTCATTGCAACGTACATCAGACGTTTTGATTCTTCAATAATTTTTGATTTTGCATTTTCGTAAATTTCGTCATTTTCAAGCGAAGTTTTTATTTCATCAACGACATTTGTGTTTCCTGAAAAAATGCTTGGAAAAACACTTATCACAGGCATTGGAAACAGATTTTCTTGAGATGGAGCGGTTTCATAAATCCGGTGAACTCCGAAAATTTCGCGTTTTATCAATTTGTCTTCATTTAAAAAATCATCGTCCAAACTCATCAAAATCACAGTTTTCCATTCTAGACCTTTTGAACTGTGGAACGTAAAAAGCTGAACTCCGTCTTTTGCACCTAAAACAGAAACTTTGTTGTCGTTCAGATAAGAAATAAATCCGTTTAATGTCGTGGCTTTTCCGAGCAAAGTGCAGTTTTCTTCGTAAGTTTGTGCAGAATCGATGATTGCGTGAAGAATTTCTGAAGTTTCTTCGTAATCGGAAGAAATTATTTGGTTCGCTTTGTTGTACAAATCAAGTTCGATAATCATGCTTTCAACAAGATTTTTTATCGGCTTGTGAATCAAGAAATCTTTCTTTTCCAAAAGTTCTTTTGAAAGTTGCGTTTCGTAGATTGCGGGTTTGTCGGCTAAATTTTCATTTGCGTTGGTTGAGACTGCGGTTACTGAGCCACGTTGAAGTATCGAAACCAACTTTTCAAGTTTTTCGTCAATAATTTCGCCGAGCGTTGCACCGTTTTCTGTAAGATGTTTGATTTTCGCCTTTGCATATTCGTCAGTTCCATCGACAAGAAGCGTCAAAAGCGACGTTACAAGCGTTATAACCGCCGAAGTTTTTGCGTCGGAATCACAGTCTGATTTTTCTTTCGCGCGAAAAACTGGAACTTTGTATTTTTTCAAAGCAGCCGCAACATTATCCAAATCGTTATTTTTTTTTGCTAAAACCGCAATGTCTTTTGGTTTTTCGCCGTTTTTTATCATTCTTATAATATTTTTTGCAATCTGCTCTGCACGTTTTCCTTCGTTCTCATCAGTTAAAACCCAATAGCGAATAAATCCGTTTGTTTCTTTTTTGTTTTCTTTGCGGTCGCATTTTAATTCAATTTCGTTTTTTGGCAAATCTTTAAACGCTTTTGTAAAGGTTGTATTTGTCGCGTTCACGATGTTTTCTAACGAACGATAACTTGTGTCCAAAGTGAAAGTTTCAAATCCGACTTCGTGATTTTTTTCTTTATCTTTGATAATTTTTACAACCGCGTTCGCCAAATCTGCGTCGCCTCCACGAAAACCATAAATTGCCTGCTTTGTGTCGCCAACCCAAATGCTTTTTTCTACAAGGTCAGAAAGCTTGGCGAATATTTTCACTTGAAGCGGCGAGCAATCCTGCGCTTCGTCAACAAAAATGTATTTGTAGTTCGATTTTATGTCGTTTTTAACTTCTTCGTTGTCAAGAAGTGAAAACATTTTTGTTTCCATATCCGTAAAATCCAAAAGATGATGAGTTTTTTTGTAATTTTCGTAGTCGGTTTTCCAGCGTTCTGCAAGTTCAAAAATAGTGTCTATGTATTTTTCGATTTCGGCGCAAACTTCTTCGGTGGAATAAAACCAATCAGTTAATTCTTCCTTAATTTCAAAACGCCCTTCTATATCCATCCACTTTTTACTAGATTTTAAAGATTTTTCAAAATTTCGAATTGATTTATAAAATGCAATTGTTTTTTCATTGTCTGAATCAAGTTGTTTTGTTATATATTCGATATTTGCTTCTATCTCATCGTGAGCGTTTGTTTCATTTTTATCATTGAATTCTTTTGTTTTGATTAAGAAATTTCTAAGTATGTCAAGAAATCGATTTTGACGAACTTTATCATCTAGATTTAATTTCTTTGTACTTTTTATCTTATTTACAACACTTTTCGAATATTCAATGCTTTTTTCGTAATCTTCAATTCCATAATCTTGTGTAAACCTAATTATTTCTTGCAAATCATATTTCCAAAAATCGTAGTTTCTTCCACTTTTTCCAGAGCTATTATAGGAATAATTGATTTCAAACTCGTCTGCAAAATCCGCAAGAAATTCGCTTTCTTCATCATTCGCCAAATCCAAAAGCGACTGATTCACAAAAAAATCATTTGCGTCGTTCGTCATTACGTTCGGATTCGGGCTGATTCCAAGAACGTACCAATATTTTCTTACAAAGGCTTCGCAAACGCTGTCAATTGTTCCGATTTCCGCTTGGTCAAGCCGCTCGGCTTCTGATGTAAGTCCTTCTTCGTAGAGTTTTGCCTTTGCTTTTTCCAAAACTTCGCTTGCTGCGGCTTTTGTAAAAGTCGTAAGAATTATTTTTTCCGGCTCGATTTTCTTGCCGTCTATGCCTGAAATCGCGTTTTTAAGTTCTTCTGTCAATGTATAAGTTTTTCCGCTTCCTGCACTTGCCGAAATATATTTTACGTTTTTCATTCTTTTCTTCCCTTTATTTCTGTGATGTTTGAAAATCCTGAACTCCGCTCTTTTTTATAGTAATCAAGCGGGACAAGCATTTTGTCTTCAGTTTCTTTTTCGTATTCAGAAATTTCCTGCATCTCGTCTTTCTTGAATCCAGACGTTTCCTCAAGTTTTCCGTTTTCAATTTCGGCTTTTCGATATTTATAAGAATTCTGAATTTCTTTTAGCAAATCGCTTTCTTGACGGTCTTTTTGAACATAAGTTTTGTGAACATTTTTTCCGTTCAATTTACCAAGAGTTACAAATTCGCCTTTCGGCATCAAAAAATATGCACAAGCCTTAACTTTTTTCCCAGTTTCATTTTCAACAAGCTCTTTGTACAACGCAAATTGAATCGATTTGTTTTCTTTCAAAAGATTTTCGTGTTTGTCTTTTGAACTTGTCCATTTGAAATCAAAAATGTACGGATTTCCGTTTTCATCTTCTAAAATCATATCGGCAATACCTTTTATATCAAGATTTCCGATTTTTCCGTGCTGGATGACAATTTTATTTCCATTTTCATCTTTTGTATCTTGGAATCCGATTTCTTTTTCGCAAGCGACGACGTGAAGTTTGCTTTCTTTGATTGTTTCCAAAAGATTTAAAAGGCATTTTCGCAAATTTTTTTTGAAATCTTTAATTTCGTTTTGATTTTTGTTTACAAGCAAAACTGCACCTTCTTCCAAAACTGTTTCGCTAAAAACTTCGTCAAAGTCGCTTTCTGTTTTTCTTTTGATAAAATCTGGATTTCCGTTTTTGTTTTCATCGTTTGGAGAAAAAAGTTTTTGGATTATTTTATGTGCGACAATTCCTTTTATCGTGGAAATTTTTCCAAAATCAGAAAGCGAATTGCTTTTAAATCTAACAAAATTTTCAACAACGTAATCAACCGGAAGATTTATAAGATTTTCCAAACTTGTTTGGCTTTGATGGTCCGGCCAGTTTTTTTTGATGTAATCAGTTTGCGTAATTTCAACAAATTCCGCGTCTTTTTCAAGGCGGTTGTCGATTGTCTGAACTTGCGACGATGAAATTGTTTCGGTAACTTCAGCAAGTTTTTTTGAAATTGCAATGCCGTTTGTATCAAGTTCCGAATAATGTGCAGTTCCATCATCTTTTTCAAATGCTTTTTCAATTTGAATCAACATTGGATTTTTTTGCTGGTCTTTTTTTGTGTTTTCAACGCGAACCAAAACAAGTTTTTCGGTTGTGAGCATAAACGGAACAAGATTTTGTGATTTTATAAATTCGCGTTCGTTTTCTTCACTCCAAAGTTTTAGCGTTTTTGAAAACTCTTCTTTTTCTGCGGAAGTCAAAAACGAATAAAAAAGATTTGTGCTTGGCGAAAACTTGTAAAAATCGTACCAGATTGTTTTTCCCGCATTCGCTGCAAAACTTTCTGGCGAAGCAACAACAAATTTTGAACCAACTTCTGCATCTTTCAAAATCTGCATTTTGTACGAATCAAGAAAATTAATCAAAGATTCAATTTCTTCGTAAGGAATTGCAGATTTATTGTAATTTTCCAAAAGAAGAAGAACAAAGTTACATTGTTTTTGAATTGAATTCAACTCATCAAGATTTTCGTTTTTCTCAGTTGTTTTTTCTGTGCGTTCAGTGAGGCTTTCATAACAACTCATAGAAATCTTTTTAGAAGCCCAATTTTCTAGATTTTTTACAAACGTTTTTACATTTTCAAGCGGAATGTCTTTTTTTTCTGTTGAAGGATTTTCGATTTGCGGAAGAAATTTTTTCAGTTTTTCTTCAAATTTTTCTTTGTCTTCAGTTTTTTCAATTTTATTTTTGTAATTTTCAATTACATCTTCACATTCTTTATTGTAAAATCCGCCAGTTTCCACGATTTTTTTAGCGAGATTTTTTCTAAAGTTATTCGGAAGCGGATTTAACGGCGCGTTCAGCCATTCAATAAGATTGTAAATGTTGAGAGGTGTTTCAAAAAGCGAAAGTCCGATTTTTAAAAGTTGTGCACCTTGTGTTGTGCCAGAAACTTTCGAGCCGCTTGCCGATTTTCCTTCCAAATTGTGCCAAGAATCAAATTCGTGATTTTCTTCGTTTATCCAAACATTAAAAGAGTTCGTCGGCAAAATCGACAAATATTCCAACGCTTCATCGCTTGTTTTAAAATTCCAAATTTCAAAAGAAGAGTCTTTTTCGTGCGAATTAAGATGAACATTTTTTTCGCCGTTTAAAACAGAAAGAATCTTTGTAATGTTGTTTTGGCTTTTATTTTCTTGTTCTAAAACAGAAATTTTTACGCCACGTTTTTCCAAAGATGATAAAAGTTCCGCTTCAATCGGTTTAAAAATTTTCCAGTTGTGCAAAGTTGTAATTTCCATTTCTGGCAAAAAACAGCCCGAATTAATTGCTTCAATAATAGAAGAAAGTCGTTCATAAATATTTGGAAAGGTTTTAGAATCAAAATGTGCTTCAATCTGGCTTAAAACTTTCATTCGTTCGGAAGAAGATATTGTATCTTTGTTCCAGCCAGCCGCACTAAGCGAATCTCGCCAAGAAAGACATTCTCTTGCAGTGTTGTAACTGTCAGCCTCAAAAGATTTTGACAAAACATTTTCACCTTTTTCCATAAAATTTTTAATTGCAGAAAAATAAGAGGCAAAACGTTCGTCGTCATTCTTTTGGTTTTGAAAAATGCCTGCGTGAAGTCCCAAGATTTCAACTAAACCTTTTGTATTTACAAACTGCGTATTCAAAAAAACTTTGTTTTTCTCAAGATTCGCAAAAATCGGCTCGGCATAAGTTGGATTGTAAAAAATTTTCATTTCCTCTTCCTTTGATTTTATTAGCAATGATTTTGCATTTTAAAACTTAACATTCCTATAATATAATGGGAATTTTCTGAAAGTTTAAATTTTCTAGGGAAAATTTAAAGATTTTGTTTATGACTCAGTCCTAAAAACAGACTGAATTCAACGACAATCTGTCATGCTGAACTGGTTTCAGCATCTATATAAATATAAGGAAATCTTTCCCTCTACAATATAGATTTAGAAACAAGTTCAGTGTGACCTAGATTTATAATCCTCCATATATCTCATTAACTGTTTTTTGATAAAAGTCCGCCACTTTTTTTATGAAGTTCTTGAAATCTTCTTTAGTCGCCTTTGGTTCAGGTTCAATATTCTCAATCTTAAAAAATTGATTCGTGTTTTTGTTGTATTTTGCATTGTATTTTTGTAGAAACTTTTTTTCATTTTCTGTTAGGCTTTTATCAGTTTTTTCTTTCTTCTTATAAAAATAGCAATAGAGTGTATTTGGTTCCCTACTGCGGATTTCTATTCTAGGAGCGTCAAAATTACTGCTTTCAACTTCAATAGCAGCATAAAAGCTGTGGTAATTGTAAAACGGAAATTTCAAATCTTTGAACTCTTCAACCAAATCTTTTTTGTAAATTGAATCATAGAAATTCATCCAAATGTCGAGATTTTCTTTAAGTTCAAACTTACTATCATTGACTGAAGGTAAATCCTTTCTTGTATAATTTGCTTTCAAGTTTTCAATATGATTAACGTAGTTCTGTAAAATGTCGTTCGCATCAAAATCTTTCTTAAAGTCGCCGAAGAAATTACAAATTTCTTCTAGTCCAATAACCTTGAACGACCTAATTCTCGCTTTGTTCTCTTCTCCGTGTTCGTCTTTCTCAGCTGTAAGTTTTTTTCTAATATTTTCAAGATGTTTTTTTTCGCTCTCAGGTCCGTTAGCATCCTCGTCAACTGGATTATTGAATATATGTCCAGTCTTGTAGTAGGTGCAAGAAAAAGCGTCATACGCAAGTTCTTTGTTTTCTTCCTTGATTCCTTCTACATACCTAATAATTTGGTTATCATGTTCTCCAGTGAATATTTTATCCTCAACCACAAGCACTTTCTGTTTTCCATCAATTTTATATTTCACAAGAACATCAATGTAATTTTTCTTTTTCCCTTTATTATTATGTGGTTTTGTTATTTTCACATTGTGCTGCATTTCTACTTTCACATCACTGATTTTCTCCCAAACTTTTTCATTTTCATCTGCAAGAAAGGCAATAAATTTTCTAGAAATTTCTCCAAGATTTTTGTCATCATAATTTGCGCAAAGCCAAGCAATAAATGCATCTTGAGATAACTCACTTGTTGCATAAGTGAAAATATTGTTTTTTAATTCTTTAGAAAGGTTATGGTTGTCTGCCCCCCCCGATTGTCATTTTTTACGTTGTTTTCGTTACTCATAATATTTCTTCCTAATTTATAACTATTTTTCAATTATAAATCTCTTTATTTTAAAACACAAATTACGGTCATTGAGGCTCGCACTCGCTTGTACGCGGAGCATAGCGGAGCAATGACCACGTTTTTATATCAATGTTCGCCTTTCAAAATCGCCTTCAAATCTACAAGCGGTTCTGCGTTGCTGTCTTTTAGCATAAAAACGTGCAGAAGTTCTATGTTGATTCATGACAACGTCTCGAGAAGTTTGTTTTTCTCTGCCACTGTCAGATTGTCAGTTTTTATTCATAAGATTTATAACTCCATCAAATTCCTTCGGATAATGGCATTTTAAGTAAGCCTCTTTGTATGCGAGCGTTGCGGAATTCACTACATGAGACTTGCAAAAAGTGCAAGACGTTTTTTTGACAAGCGTCTCAAAAATCAAGTCAGCACGATTTTTGTCAAAACCGTTTTGCGCCGCGCTTTCCAAAAATTTTGTCCTGTGATTTGCTATCACTTCCGCATTTTTTTGTCCAAAGTCTCTCCTCAAAATGTCGCAATCATCAAAAGACCAGTTTGTAACTTTATGAATGATTTCCATCACTTGCTCTTGATAAATAATAATTCCGTAAGTTTTATCCAAGATTTCTTTCACACACGAATCTGGATACTGAACCGCCTGTGGATTTTTCTTTCCTTCAATATATTTCGGAATAAGTTCCGCTGTCCACGGGCTGTAAAGCGTACATAACGCAGCAAGCTCTTCTATTGAGCGAGGCTGCACTTCGGTAAGATTTTTTTTCATTTCAGAAGATTCAAAGCAAAAAATTCCATCTGTGTCACCTCTGCAAAACAAGTCAATAGTTCCGCTGTCATTTTCGCTGATATTTTCAGATGAAAAAACTGGCTCTCCCGATTTTTTATGTTGATTTATGCTGTCTTCTGCAAGGCGAATCAAAGAAAGCTGGTCAAATTCCAAAAATTCAAATCTCACAAGCCCGCAATTTTGAGAATCAGTCGCTGCGTATTGAACTGCGATTTCTCCATTTTTAGAATTCTTGAAAGCCGGCGCATATTCCTGAACCGAATTTTTTGTGATGACAAAACCCGACGCATGAAAATCTGAATTATGGACAAGACCAGAGAAATTTTCCGCCAAATCAAAAAATTTTTCATAAGATTTATCTTTCAAAAAAGTTTTGAGTTTTTCAGAAATATTGCAGAACGGATTTTCAGGATTCATTCGAATTTCCCGTAAATTTGAATGAAACGGAATTTCATTGCGAATCTCATCAATTTTTTGATATGGAAAATTCAGAGCCTTTCCCGCACAAGTGATTGCATTTCTAGAATTATTAGTTCCAAAAACTTGAATCCGTGAAATGCAGTCCTCTCCGTATTTTTCTTTCAGATGATTTATGAGTTCGCCGCGTTTTTCCCGCTCAATATCAATGGCAATGTCTGGGAACAAAGTCTTTTTTGAATTGAAAAAACGCTCAAAATAAAGATGATTTGAAACCGGCTCCACGTCCGTGATTCCAAGCGCGTAGTTCACAATTGACGAAGGTGCACTTCCTCTCGCTGCGGCAGCAATATTCTGGCTTTTGAACCAAGCTGCGGTTTCTGCAACCAGAAGAAAATAATTTTCCCAGCCGCATGAAATTATTGTTTCAAGTTCAGCATTTGCCCTCTGCTGAATTTCATCAGAAAAAGCTTCACCGTAACGTTCTTTAAGTCCGTCTTGAACAAGAAATTTTAGATATTCTGCATGACGCGAAAAATTTTCTGAAAGCTCAGCAAGTGGCAGGCTTTCTTGCATTCGTTTTTGGATTTGATTCTGCTCAAAATAATTTTCCGAGAAAATACATGAAATTTTCTCCGCGATTTTCTGCGTGTTTTCAAGCAAGTCAGGGCGGTTCAAATGATTTACGAAGTCCGCGATTTCGGATTCTGTTTTAAAATAATTTTCAGGATTGCATTTTTTCGGCAAAGGTTCGTTTTGCTTTGTAAGAGCAATTTTGTAATAATCAAGAATTTCTGAATCGTCTTTTTGAATGAAATTCACTTCATTCGTGGCGACCGCTTTTTGAGTTCCTAAATTTGAAAGAATTTTCTCCACTTTTTCAGGCAAATTCGCAGGAATTTCAACATAAAAATCCTCGCCGAAATTTTTAGCAAAATCACAGTCGGTTTCATCGGAAATGCAGACGAAATGGCGGCATTCTTCTATTGATATAGGAAGATTTTTGTCTTTGACATTTAGATTTTCGTTTATATTTTGAAGTTCAAGCGAATGTCGGCACAAAATTTTGTACGCGTCAAAATCTTTGCAAAGCAAAAGTGCGTGTCCGCTTCCAAATTTGATTTTTTGTCCGAGAATCGGCTTTATGTTGTTCGCGACGCAAAGCCTGTAAAAATAAACCGCCGTACTCAAATTCCAGTCAGTCAAAGCAAAAGCCGTCATATTTTGCTGAACGGCTTTTTCCACAAGTTGAGGAATTTTTGCGATGCTTTTTCCAACCGAATAATCTGAAAGCACGTGAAGCGGAACATATTTGCTTTTTGGTGCGTTTTGTGTTGGTTCAAATTTTTGTAAAAAATTCATTCGAAATCTCCTATGTTTATAATTATAGAATAACGTACTCTCAAATAATGAGAATTTGAAAAAAATCGGATCGGCATAAGTTGAATTGTAAAAACCTAACATTCCTATAATATAATGGGAATTTTCTGAAAGTTTAAATTTTTAGTAAAAAACTTAAAGATTTTGTTTATGGTTCAGTTCTAAAAAGTGAAAATATTTTTCAACCAAGTTTCTTTATCAATGTTCGTCTTTCAAAATCGCCTTCAAATCTACAAGCGGTTCTGCGTTGCTGTCTTTTAGCATAAAAACGTGCAGAAGTTCTATGCTTCGAGTTAATGCTGTGTAAATTAAATTACGGTTCATTTTGTCTTTTGTTGCGTCGTCAAAATCGTCAAGAAAGTGCGAACGATGATCCAAATAAAAAAGAACAACTGGAAAATCCAAGCCTTTGCAGCTTTGAATTGTAGAAAGCCTGATTATTCCTGTTTTTGAAAAATCAAAGTTTGTAGAATTTACAAAATCCGAATCCAAATCAAGTTCGCTTTTTAAAAGATTTTGCATTTTTTCAAGTTGGTCTTTCTTTGGCATAATTATGCAAATATTTTCGCTTTCGTAGTTCAAATAATTTTTGCAGATTTTTACATTTTGAATAATTTCCGAAAACGCTTTTTCTTGCGAATCTGATTCGTGTAGTTCAACTGGCGGACCAAGCCTAAATGTTTCTGGACGATTTTCTTTGTCCGCACCTTTTATTGTCGCACGATATTTTTCCGCGACATCGTTTATTTGGTCAGTGCTTCTAAAGTTTGTGTTCAAAATTCTTGTGTGTCCCGAAACATCTAGTCCTGCCCTTTTCCAAGTAAATCCAGGTTGAAAAATCGACTGGTCATTGTCGCCGGCAAGAATTACATTTTCGCGTGTCGCACTTTTTAAAATCCGCAAATTAGTTGCTGGCAAATCTTGTGCTTCATCAACAAAAAGATAATCTGTTTTTAGTTCGTCTGGAATTTTGTATTCGTTGCTTTCAAGTTTTAATGCAAGTTTGTAAAGTGCATAAGAATATGGAAGTTCCTTTAAGTTTTCAAGTTCACAAAAAATCTTTTCAACCAGTCCCCAGATTTTCTTTCTGTTTTCTGCGTTTTGAGCCTTTTTCATTCCAGTTCGCGCAATTTTTTCGTCGCAATATTCAGTTTTGGTTACACAATTTGGAAGAATGAACTTTTCGATTTCTGCCCAGATTTCGTTTCCAAGCGGATTTTCTTTTATCAGATTTTCTAAATCGCTGTTTTTTAAATTTTGCAAAGATTTTTTTACGCTTTCAAAATTGAACGAATTTTCAGGAAAAGCGTTTGCCACAATTTTATAAATGTAACTTTCCGAAGTAGAAATAACTTCTTCCTGAATCAGGTTTTCGTCGTCCATCAACGCTGCAACATATTTGTTGTATTTTTCAAGACTTTTTGTAAATGTCAAAAGTTTAATTGATTTTTTTTCATCAAAAAGCAATTCTTTGTTTTGTTTTATAAGTTTTTCTAGCGTTTTTAAAAGAACAAGCGATTTTCCAGTTCCCGCAGAACCTTTTATCAAAAAGTCGCTCGTGAATTTGACCGTGTTTACAATCGCTTCTTGTTCTTTTGTAAGTCGAACAAGCCGTTTTTCGTAATCGTAGCGAGTTCGCGTGTAACTTGTCATTCTTGAAAGATTAGAAATATATTCTTTTGCATCGTCAAGTTTTTGCATTTGCTCCGCAATTTCTTTTTGCGATTTTCTAATTTCATTTTCCGCTTCAAATCGTTGTTTTCTAAGTTCTGCAAGTTTTTCTTTGTTGTTTTTGTTTTTTTCAATTTGATTCTCATTTTCAATCTGCAAAGTTTTTAATTTTGCTTCTAAAAGCGAAAGTTCTCTTTCTTTTTGTTCGTAATCATTTACTTTTTGAGCCATGCTTTCGTTTGTTGCAGAAAGCCGTTTTAACTCTTCGTTTGCTTTTAAAAGTTCTTTTGCAGTTTCGCTCGGACTTTTTCGTTCAGCCCAAGAAACAAGATTTTTTGCAAGTTTTTTTATTTCATCTTTTTCATGCAGATTAAAAATTTGCGCAAACTCATCAAGAGTTGAAGTCGCGGCATTTGCTTCTTCAATAGAAAGATTTTTAAATTCGTGGCGAACTTTGTTTGTTTCCTTTTTTGAATTCTTCATATCCACAAAAAGTTTATATTCGCCAGGATGTTTTACAGAAAATTTTCTTTCATACAAATCAGCAAGTTCTGGAAAATCCATATCTTTTGTTTCAAAAAAGCCAAGTTTATACTTAAAATGTGCCTCTAAAACCGAAAAAACGGAAAGTGCATAAACTCCCGCGTCCACGCCCTGAAGTTTTTCAAGTCTTTTTATTTGCTCCAAAGTCGGAATTTCGCCTATGTTTGATTTTTCATTCGCCATTTTTTTCTCCAATGTGATTTTATAATTTTGCAAGATATTTTTATTGTATCACGAGAATTTTACGGCGCAAGATGAACAGAAAACGCTTTTTCAAATTTTATGTGCTTTGCGCTGCACCATTCTTGATATGCTCGTAATGATTCGCCTTGTAACGGTGCATTTGAAGGACCAAGAGATTGGCGAATTGTAAAACTTGGCGTTACTTCTATGCAGATTTTGTATTTGCCACGAAACTTTACGTAAACAATTGTTGCTCGTCGGTCGCGAACGGCACGGTCGTAACCCCAGCCGACGCAGTTGTGCATTTCGCTTCCGACAATTTGCAAATCTTTTCTGGTCCTTGCAACGTAAAAACAATATCGCTCGTCGTCTTCAACTTTTATGCGTTCGGTTTCGCCGTTTGCATTTTTTACAACTTTGTAATCGTCGCCGCATTTGTATTCCAAATCCAAGAATTGCTTTTCAATCGGGAACGGAACATTTGCGTCGGCATTTTGTTTTTCAAAAAGTGCTAGTTGATGTTCCCTTTGAAGTTGATCCAATCTGCGAACCAAAAAATCGTGCGTGTATTGATTAAATCCTTCGTGCATTACATCTTTTTTTTCTTTTTCTGTAAGATATGTTCGCGCGTGAAAATACGAATTAAGTCCATCTTCCACAACATAATTTGAAACTGACTTTTTAATTAGTTCATCAAGTGTTCGTTCAATCGAAGCCCAAACCGTTTTTTGGTTGGAAAGCGGAATCAAATCTTGCACGAAAGTTTTTAATCCGTCGCGAACTGCATAATTTACATCGCTTCCGCGGAACGTAATCATATAATGTTTTAAAAATGCGTAAAATTTCGGCGTGGCGCTTTTTTGCAGAATGTTCACATCGGAAAATCCTAAATCTTTTGCGGCGGCATAACAGACAACGCTTTGCGGAAATTTTTGATACAGTTTTCTAATCTGCTTTGTCGGCTTAATTCCAAGACTTTCGAACATTTCGTTTTCCGCAGTCGGCGAATTTCCGCTTGAAAGCGAAATAAAATCTTTGTCGTAAGGATTTAAGCCCCAATGCTGCGCAATTTTGTAAAAGTTCACATTGAACGGCGAAAGCATGTAGCCAACTATCAAACTGAATCCTTTAAGGCTTGAAGAAACTGTTGGCTTTATCTTGTATTCTTCTTTGTATTTTTCTGCAAGTTCATCAATTATTTTCTGCGTTATTTCGTTGCAAAGTCCGCACGGAATTTCTTCAGTTTTAAAAATCGCTTCGTTGTTGTGATACAAAACGTGCTTTTCAAGATTCAGTTCAAAATGATTTTCCAAAAGGCGGCGTTTTTTTGTTCCAGCAGTTTGGCTTTTTACTTCGATGTAATAAATTCCGTTTCGCTTTTGAATGTCGTAGCCGTAATTTACAATTGAATTTTCGCGAACAAACGGTCCTGCATAAAGTTTTCCGCAAGAAGTTTTAAGCACGTTCCCTTTGAACGCCGCAATTTGTTCCCAAGCATGATGAAAACGGCAAAATGCAAGCTGCTCGTTTTTGGCAATTTTAACAACTGTCGGAAAAACGGAAAGCGGCTCATCTTCCGAAGCGCAATACGAGTTTGTTTGAATGTTGTAACGCCAATATCTTTCTATCATCGTTTATATTATATAACATGCAAGTCTTAAATTGTGAGAATAACATCATCGCGAAAAAAAATCGCCGTCATTGCGAGAAGCGACAGCGACGAAGCAATCTCAAAGATGCTTGCAAACTTTTCTAAGATTGCATCGGGCAGCCCTCGCGATGACGAATAGTCTTTCGTTCTCGCAATGACGGTTGACTTTACTCCTTGCAATGACCATTTATTTTACATTCCTACAATATAATGAAAAAATTCCAAAAGTTTAAAAATTGATTAATATTTTTAATTTTTTTGTTTTTTTCGCAAAACATTGACATAAAAAACTATCAATATTACAATGTTACTATTAATAGAAACATAGGGAGCGACGGTCGAAGACCGGAAAATCGCGAGTGACGCAGCGATTTTAGCGAGTCTCGGTTGAGCCCCTGCGAAACCGCAAGGAAACGTAATATGACACATTCAGATAATGGATTTTTTGATAGGTTTGGCGGAAAATACGTTGCCGAAGTTCTTCGCCGACCGCTAGATGAACTAGAAGTTGCGTTCAAAAAAGCAATGGACGACAAAAAGTTTTTGGACGAATATCACACAATTCAGCGCGACTACATTGGACGCGAAACTCCGCTTTTGTTTGCCGAAACCGCAACAAAAATCTTGGGCGGCGCAAAAATCTACATAAAACTAGAAGGCTTGGCGAACACAGGCGCGCACAAAATCAACAACGCTATTGGTCAGTGCTTGCTTGCAAAATATA
>CAZJOU010000012.1:0-21723 GCA_964547685.1 uncultured Treponema sp.
TAATGGATTTTTCGGCGTTTATTTCTATAAGGTTCATTCCTTTGCCCTTTTCGCCTTTGTATTCATTCATAATTTTGTCGTAAAGTGTGGCAGTTTTCTTCTGAAAATCAAGTTTTTCGTAAATTTCCTTAGTTTCGCCGCGTTTTTCTACGCGTGCAAGCGAAATTTCTGGATTTATCTTAAAATAAAAAAGATATTCAGGAAGTGGAAAAACGCTGTTTAAAAGTTCTGGAAGTTCTTTGCCACAAGAAACTGTTTGGTATGCAAGGCTAGAAAAAAAGTAGCGGTCACTTAAAACAATTTTTCCGTTTTTTGTTTGTTCAATTATTCCACCAGAACCAAAAATGTGTTCACATCTGTCTGCGGCAAAAAGATATGCGGCTGTTTTTTCGCTAACAGAAAAATCACCTTTTAGCATTTTTCTAAGAAATTTTCCGGTTTCTAACGAAGTTGGTTCGGCAGTTACAAAGACTTTTTCTTTTCCAAGTCTTTCTGCTATGCGTGCAATTTGTGTTGAAGTTCCAGCGCCGTCTATTCCTTCAAAAACAATAAAGTTTTTTAAAATCATTCTAATTTCTTACTATAAAATTTCTTTAAAATCAAGTAAAATAGTAAATAGTGTAAATTTCAATTTTTAGTAAATTTATAAAAATTATCTGCGCTTCCGTGAAAATCCGTTTTGCATCACGTGGTGTTGGTACCCGTGAGTTTCGCGTGTTCACGCTCAACTCACATACCAACAAACGTGTGCAAAGCCGGTTTTCACTCCGCACAGATAATTTTTATTGATTTTCAATAAAAATTGATATTTAAACTACCGCGACAAAAAAATGAAAAGGCTGTCCTTAAAAGAAATTCTTGCATTATCAATTTTTCTTCTCGTTTTAATTTCTTCTAGTCTGATTGTGCGTCCTTTGTATTCGCTTGTTTCTTTTGAATTAGACAAGCTTGCAAAAGATGTTTTGCAGACTGTTGAACAAAAAACAAGTCTTTCCATTTCTTACGAAAAACTTTCGCCTTCTGTTGTAACTGGGCTTAAAATAAAAAATATTACGCTTACCGACGTTTCTTCTGGCGAATCTGTTGCAAAAATAAAAAAAGTAACAATTCGCTACAGCATAAAAGATTTGCTAAATAAAAAAGGCATTAATTCTGTAAAATATTTTGGAATAGACGGATTTGTTTTAGAAGTTGATTCAGAAAATGAATTTTTAAAAAAAATCAAAGAACTTAGAACTAATAAATCTAATGAATCAACAGAAAAAAAACAAAGTCAAAAAAATGTAAAAGAAATAAAAAATCTTGCTTCAATTCTTCCGTTTGATATTCATATTCGAAATGTTCATCTTATTTTTAGAAAAAATGGAAATTACGCAGATGTAAACTTAAAAAAGGCACTTTTAGCATTTTTAGAAAAAAGCAAAGTTTTGCAAGTTAGAACTTCTGGAAATGCTGCTTTGCAAATAAAAAATCAAGCACTTTCGTTTAATTTTTTTGCTTCTGGCTCTGTTACAGACGATTTAGAAGGCAGTTTAATTTCGTTTACTATTTCTGATTTTACAAATGGAAAATTTTTGCTAAATCGTTTAAATTTTGCGCTAAGTTACAAAAATCGAATGTTTGACGCAAAAACTATAAAAAATAGTTATCCGCTTTTTGTAAACTTGTCTTACAATTTAGATTCTACAGATTTAGCGTTTTCGTTAAAAACAAAAGATTTAAAACCTGCAAACGCAATTTCTTTAAGAAAATCAAGCGAAGTTTTAAAAAAAATAAAACAACTTTCCCTAACTTTAGATTCTAACGCAAACTATAATATTCAGTCTAAAAAAATAGAATATAATTCTTCTGGTTTTGCAGACGTTCCAGATTCAATTTATCGTGGCGGATTTATTGGTTCATTTTCGTTTTCTGGAAATTCAAAAAGTATTTCTGTAAATTCAATAAAAATTCAAGGAAAAAATATAGACATTGATTATTCTGGTTCTTGTATTTTTGAAGGAATAAAACTTTCTGGAAATTTAATGGTAAACAATTTTTTGCTAAAAAATGGCGGAAATATTTCTACAGAAGTTTATTTTGACCCAATGAAAAACGGATTTATGGCATTTGCACCACAACTTATGCTTAACGAAAAATCTCTTACTGCGTTGCAACTTTCTGTAGTTCCAGTTAAAGATTCTGTTGATTTTTCTTTTGAACTTTCTGATTATGCGCACTTAGAAGCGGAAAACGCAGGTTCTATAAAAATAGACGGAAGTTATATTGGCGGAACAAAATATGTGCAAGCAAATATTTCTTCTAACGGAATTTATTTGGATAGCGCAGCGCAAACTGCGGCATTTTTTGCAAAAAATCCAAGTTCTTCTGAATTTAAGTTTCTTTCAAGTTACATTTTTAATGGTGAACTTTTCTTTTCTACAGATTTAAGTCAAATTTCGTTTAATGTTCCTTACGCTTTTGTTGTAAACACAAAAAAAGAAGACCAATTTGTTTATCTTTCGCTAGACGGAAACAGTTCTTCTGTTAATTTTAGCCGACTAGATTTTATTAATGGACCAAAATTAGCGCATTTTTCTGGACTTTACGAAAAATCGCCAGACGGAAAAGACGCTTTTATTGTGGCAGATGTAAACTTAGATTCAATTCCGTATCATTTTACCGGAAGCGTAATGCCAGAATTAATTTCTTTAAATGGCGACTACGGCTTTACTTTTGATTTACGAAAAAGCAAAAATGGCGAAATTAGCGGAAATATTTCTACAGAAGGTTTTCCAATTTCTAGTGCGGGAAGCATTTTTACAATTTCTGCAGAAACGAATTTTGAATATTCGCAAAACAATGGATTTAGCGCAAAAATTTCAAAAATCGAAGCGCAAGAAGCAAGCGGAAAATTTGCTTTTAATCCAACTTTAAATCTTTCTGGAAATATTTCGAAATACGGAGTTTTCTTTGATTCTCTTTCGTATTCAGATAAATTTTCTAGTTTAGACGGTTCTTTAGAATTTTTGTGGAACATAAATGAATCTTTGTTTGATTCTGCAAATCTAAAAATTTCGCTAAAAAATCCGCTTTCTTCAGAAGAAGTTAATGCTTCTTTGTCGGTTTCTAACCCAAATGAAGAACGCTTTTCTGTAGAAAATTTAAAAAAATCTTTTTATTTAAATTCGCAAATTTTATTAAAAAATTTTGGACTAAACAGATTTACAGCGGAACAAAGCGAAAATAATGTTGTAACTGCAACGTTAATTCTAACTGGCGTTCCAGAAAATCCTTATATTGGACTAGACGTAGATGAACTTTCTTTAGTAACTGCCGGAAAAACTGTAAAAGCAAATGGTTCTGCCTTTGTAGAAGAAAAAAACATTACAGTAGAAAATACAAGTTTGGTTTACAATAAAATAAATGTTTCCGATATTTCCGCAAAGTTTGATTTAACTTCGTTTGTTGGCTCTGTAAGCGCAAACTTAGACACAGTTGTTGCAAAGCAAACTTTGCACGCTCCATTAAAATTTTCTATTTCCGACACAGTTTTGCAAGAAGGTAAAATTTTGCCAAGCGAATTTGCAGCACATTTACAAGTAGAAAACGTTTCGGGAACATTAATAAAAAAGCCGCTTCCTTTTGAACTTACTGTTTTATATTCAAACGGAACAACTTCGTTCTTTTCGTCAGAAGCGCAAGGAATTCAGGGAACGTTATCTGACGACGGAAATATAAATTTTTCTATTGCAGAAGGAAAGCCTTTGCAATTTTTGCTTTCGGGAAATGTAAAGGGTAGCGAAATTAATCTTAGTATGAAAAACTTTTCTGCAGATTTAGGAAAACTTTTTGATTTTATAGATATTCCGCGCATAAAAGTTTACAACGGAGCCTTAAAAGGTTACGCGCAAATTTCTGGCTTAAAGTCAGACCCAGAACTTTTAGGTTCTTTTTCGTTAACTTCTGCGGATTTTACGTTGCCAAAAATTGTAAGTCAGCACGTAACAATTCCAAAAGCAATTATTTTGCTAGATCACAACGAAATTAGAATTCCAAAAACAAACGGATTTGTAAAAAAAGATATTCCTGTTTACGCTTCTATGACGGCATATTTCGTTCGCTGGTCGTTTAGTCGTTTAGAAGCACGAATTTGGAATCCAAAAAACGTTTATATGCCTGGCGATTTTGAAATTAGACTTGCGCATTTTGTTGGAACCACAAATTTAGACTTAAATCTTGCTTTTGAAGATAGAACTTTAGAAGTTTCTGGCGACGTTTACTTAAAAAAAGTTACAGGAAGCGTAAAAACAAAAGAACTTGCTTTGCCTGCTCCGATAAGAAACTGGAACTTACGAACAGATTTGAAAATTCACTTTGGACAGCACGTAACGTTCGTTTTTGATCCTTTGCTACGCGCAGTTCTTGTTCCAAATACAGAACTTGGCTTTAAATACGATATGTCAGAAAGCGAAGTTGAGCTAGATGGCGAAATTGCTTTCCGTTCTGGCGATATTTCTTATTTAAGCCGAAACTTTTATCTTAAAAACGGAACAATGAAATTTAATCAAAATGACCCAACATTTAATCCGCTTATAAGCGTTCAGGCAGAAACGCGCGAACGCGATGATGACGGAAATGATGTTCGCATTATTCTTACAGCAACAAACCAATATCTTTTAGATTTTAATGCGCAATTTTCTTCTATTCCAGCAAAGTCAGAAACAGAAATTATGGAACTTTTAGGACAAATTGCCGTTGGCGATTCCGACAGAGTAAGTTCACTACTTTTTGCAACTGGCGATTATGCAATTCAGTCCACTATTGGTCGCTCTATAGAAAACAAGTTGCGTGATTTCCTTAATTTTGATATATTGAGCGTTAGAACTAATGTGCTTCAGAATGCGTTGAATTATGGATTTTTAAGAAGATCAGAAGATGAACAAAATTCTTCTTCCGGATTTGGTAACTTTTTTGACAATTCAACTGTTTATATAGGTAAGTACGTTGGAAGTTCTTTATATGTAGATGCCTTAATGCATTGGTCTTACGACGAAATGCGCATAGACGACACTTTAACTCCTGGTGGTTTAGTTTTTAGACCAGAATTTGGTTTGGAAGTGGAAGCACCTTTTGGAAACATAAGGTGGAATATGGCGCCTGATATAAACGGAATTAGAAATGATAAGTTTGTTTCTTCAACTTCTGTAACACTTTCATGGAAGTTTTCATTTTAATTTAAGGGTGGTTGGATTTTAAATGTCCTTGTCATTAAAAAAAATTAGATTTTTATTTGTGCTTTTAGTTTTGTCGGTAATTTCTGTTCATATATTTGCTCAGTCAGAAAGCGACGATTGGTTTTGGGGAAAAACAGTTTCGGATATTTCTTTTGAAGGATTAAAAAGCGTAAAAAAATCTGAACTTGCTGGTGTAACTAATAGTTTTATTGGAAAAACTTTTGACGAACAGTTTTATAATGATATTTTGGACCGTTTGTATGCGCTTGCATATTTTGAAGAAATTGAACCTTATGCAAAACACGACCCAAAAAATCCCGATAAAATAAATCTTGTTTTTACAGTAAAAGAACATGCAGTTGTTTCTTCTATAAATTTTAAGGGAAATAAAAAAATTCGAAATAATGAACTTCGCGACACAGTTTCTATGAAAACTGGCGATGTTTATATTGAACAAAATGCGCTTGTAGACGAACGCGCTCTTAGAGATTTGTACATTTCTAAAGGTTATATCGACGCAAAAGTTACTATGAATACAAACGATACTGCCGAAGGAATTGATGTAACTTTTGTTATTAACGAAGGAAATTCTACTGTTGTAAAAAAGATAAATTTTCAGGGAAACTCTGTTTTTTCCGAACGAACATTAAAAGGAAAACTTTCTTTAAAAGAAGAGGGATTTCTTAAAAACGGAGCTTTTAAGCGTTCTTCTTTGGAAGCAGATAAACAAGCAGTTGTTGTTTATTATATGACAAAAGGTTACATAGACGCGCGCGTTCTTGATGTTTTGGAAGAAACTTCTTATAACGAAAAAAAAGAACGCGAAGAAGTAACTCTTACATTTATTGTTTCCGAAGGTGCGCAATATACATACAACGGAACTACAATCAAGGGAAACGAAATTTTTAAAACAGAAAAACTTCTTTCTTGTATAAAATTAAAGGTTGGCGAAGTTTTTAATCAAACAAAATACCAAGAAGGACTTTCTAATCTTACAAATCTTTACTACGAAAATGGTTATATGTCTAACGAATTTGACCCAAGAGTAAATAAAGATTCGGAAAGGCGAACAATTAGTTATGAACTTATAATTCGTGAACATTCGCGTGCGCACGTAGAAAATATTATAATTAAAGGAAATACAAAAACAAAAGACGAAGTTATTTTGCGCGAAATTCCATTAAAACCAGGTGATGTTTTTAGCCGCGACAAAATTATGTCTGGGTTACGAAACCTTTATAATACGCAATATTTTTCTAGCATTGTTCCAGAACCAGTTTCTGGTTCGGAAGAAAACCTTGTAGATTTGGTTATTACTGTAGAAGAGCAAAGTACAACTTCGCTTCAGTTTGGTATGACTTTTTCTGGCATAGAAGATGCAGACGATTTACCAATTTCGCTTTACGCAAAAGTTGAAAATTCTAACTTCCGCGGAACTGGAAAATCAATTTCTTCTGGCGTAACTATTGCTTCTAATGAACAGTCAATAGATTTTGGTTTTAGCGAAAGTTGGCTTTTTAATCAGCCTATTTCTTTTTCTGAATCGCTTTCTTTGTATCATTCAAATTCTTCGGCTTTGGCTGGAACAATGACGCCTTGGGGAACTTTGGACGATGATTATTATTATATGACTTATGAATCTTACGGGGCTTCGCTTTCTACAAGTTTTGCGCGACGTTGGCTTCCGAACTTTGCAATTTTTACGTTAGCAACTGGAATGTCTAATAGCATAATGGACAATCTTTACGACGAAGCAATTTACATTCCGCTAGATTCTAGCGTAAATAAATATGCAAATCGCTTTGGTCTTAAAAACTCTGTATTTGCGTTGGCTTCGCTAGATAACCGCGACATAAACTACGACCCAACAAAAGGTTGGTTTGCTAGCGAACGACTTGCTTGGTACGGACTTTTGCCAGGCGTAGAAAAAGAATTTTATTTAAGGTCTGACACAAAACTTGAATCTTACTTAAAACTTTTTGACATTCCTTTGTTCAATGGATTCTGGAACTTTAAAATGGTTTTAGCCGCTTACACAGGAGTTTCGCTTGTTTATCCTATTCCGGGAACTTTGTTTGGCGATTCAAGCAAAGTTTACATAGACGGTATGTTTAACGGACGCGGTTGGACAGATATTTATAACGACACGCGCGGAAAAGCAATGCTTTCTAATAAAGTTGAACTTAGACTTCCTTTGTTCCAAGGTGTTCTTGGCGTAGACGGATTCTTTGATGCTGTTGCTGTAAAAGAAGAACCAGAAGATTTATTTACAGACTTAAAATTAGACGATTTTTACTTTAGTTTTGGTCCTGGATTAAGATTCTTAATTCCGCAGTTCCCATTGCATTTGCTTTTTGCAAACAAATTCCGCATAATAGACGGAGAAGTTCAATGGGACGACACTTGGCAGTTTGTTCTTTCATTTAATGTTACAAATAAGTAGAATATTCGTAATATAGATCCTGCACCGAAGGTCGCCGAAGGCTATCAAGTTCAAGATGACGTCATGCTGAATTTAGTTCAGCATCTATCAGTATCTATATAAAATGGAGTTTTATATGAAATCTAAGATTTTTAAACTTGTTATTGCTCTTTTTATTTTTTCTTCGCTTTCTAAACTTTCTGCTCAGCAGATAACTAAATTTGGCGTTGTTGACACTTCTAGAGTTTATAACGCATATTTTAGAAATTCTGCTTCTGTAAGAAATTACGAAAAGAAAAAATCTGATTTTCAGCAAGAAATTAATAAATATACAGAAGAATTGCAAAAACTTCAGGCAAAAAAAGTAGATTACGAAAAATCTGGTAATGATGCAATGGCGCAAAAAACGCAAGCCGAAATTACTAAAAAAACAGATTTTGTTGTTGAATACACAAACGCAAAGAACGTAGAACTTGAATCTATGCAAAAAACTTTGCAAGGTTCAGACGCTTTTTACAACAAACTTTACGATACGCTTTCTAAAATAGCGGAATCTGGCGGTTACAGCATGATTTTAAGTCTTCAGCAGTCAAATGCAATTTTGTGGTATTCAAACTCTGTTGATATTACAGAACAAGTAATTGCTGAATTAGGAAAATAAATTCGTGGAAGAAGAAATTACGCTTACACCTGTAATGCAGCAATACATGCAGATAAAAAGCGGATATAAGAACGACATACTTTTTTTTAGATTGGGCGACTTTTACGAAATGTTCTTTGATGATGCAAAAGAAGTTTCGCGCCTTTTAAATTTAACTTTAACGCATAAAGGCGAAGCGCCTATGTGCGGAATTCCTTACCATGCGGCAAAAATTTATATTGCTAGACTTTTGCGCGCAGGAAAAAAAATTGTAATTTGCGAACAAATTGGCGACCCAAAAGCAAAAGGTTTAACAGAGCGAAAAGTTGTAGAAGTTATAACTCCGGGAACTGCGCTAGAAGCAGAATATTTGGAAGGAAATTCTAATAACTTTCTTGCTTCTCTTTCTGTTTCTAAAAGTGGAGTTGGATTTGCTTTTATTGATGTTACAACCGCTTCTTTTTCTGCAACAAGTTGGCACGCAAACGAAATGGCGGAACAATTTCCAAAAGAACTTGGTCGTTCGTCTCCGCGCGAAATTCTTTTGCCACAATCGCTAAAACAAAATCAAATAATTCAAGACGCTTTAGCTCAATATCCGTCAATGTCAATTTCTTACTATCCAGATTGGGATTTTAATGCTGAACTTAGTTATAAACGTCTTACAGAACAGTTTAAAACCGCAAGCCTTTTGCCGTTTGGACTAACCGAAAATTCTGCAGAAGTTTCGCCGGCTGGATTTTTGTTAGATTATCTTTCTAAAACTACAAATACAGTTGTTCCGCACGTAAAAGGAATTAAAGTTTACAAAGACACAAATTATCTTATTATTGACGATTCTAGTCGCAGAAATCTTGAAATTGTTTCTAATTTGCGCGATGGTTCTTTTAATTATTCACTTTTGGAATGTGTAAATTACGCAGAAACTGCAATGGGAAATAGAATGATTCGCAACTGGCTTTTGTATCCATTGACAGATGCAAAAAAAATAATTGCGCGTCAAAATCACGTTGCTCTTTTTTACGAAAATCGTTCTCTTTTAGATTCTATTCGCGAAAAAATAAATCCAATTTTAGATATTGAACGTCTTTCGGGGCGAATTGCAATGGATAGAGCGCACGCAAAAGATTTACAAGCATTAAAAACAAGTCTTATTTCTTGGCTAAAAGCGCGCGCAGAACTTTCTGAATACGATTTTGCTTCTATTGATGAACAACCTGCTGTAGAAATTATAGATTTAATTCAAAATTCTATTGATGAAAATCCTGCAACATCTTTAACAGAAGGCAGAATTATAAAAAGTGGTTGGTCTGAAGAACTTGACCATTGGAGAGATGTTCACGATAACTTTGGAAAAATTCTTTCTGAATACGAAGTAGAAGAACGAGAAAAAACTGGAATTTCAAATTTAAAAATAAAATATACAAATGCTTTTGGCTATTTTATAGAAGTTAGCAAAGGAAAGCTTTCCTCTGTTCCTCCAGATTTTATTATGCGTCGCGCTTTAGTAAATGGCGACCGTTATACAACTGCAAAACTTCAAGAACTTGAACAAGAATTGAACGAAGCGGGAACAAAAATTTTGGAATTGGAACGCGATTTATTCGTAGAAATTCGCACAAAACTGCACGATTATGTGCCGTATCTTATGCAAACTGCGTCTGAAATTGCGTATACAGATTCTGCTGCATCTTTTGCAAAGGCTGCAATTCTTCATAATTGGGTTCGTCCAGAAATAGAAGATTCTGGAATTTTTGATATTGTTGCAGGTCGACATCCTGTTGTAGAAAATCATCTTCCGTCTGGAGAATTTGTTCCAAACGATTTAAAAATTGCTTCTGGTAATTCTGACTTAAAAACTTTTGGGCTTATAACTGGACCGAATATGGCAGGAAAAAGTACTTTTTTGCGCCAAAATGCTTTAATTGCGCTTCTTAGTCAAACTGGCTCTTTTGTTCCTGCAAAATCTGCAAAAATTGGAATTGTAGACCGAATTTTTTGCCGTGTAGGAGCAAGCGATAATCTTGCACGTGGCGAGTCAACTTTTCTTGTAGAAATGACAGAAACTGCTAATATTTTGCGTTCTGCAACAGAAAAATCGCTTGTAATAATGGACGAAGTAGGGCGCGGAACTAGCACCGAAGATGGACTTTCTATCGCATGGGCGGTTAGCGAATATTTGTTGAACAACATAAAATGCCGTACTTTGTTTGCAACGCACTATCACGAACTTACTAGAATTGAACATAACAAACTTGTGCTTTTATGTATGGACGTTTTAGAACAAGGCGAATCTGTTGTTTTTTTGCGCAAAGTAAAAGTTGGTGCAAGCGAAAATTCTTACGGCATTCACGTAGCAAAACTTGCTGGCATTCCAGAATCTGTTATAAAAAGAGCGAATGAAATACTTTGTCATATTCAAAAAGTTGCAGAAAATAAGCCTGTTTTAGACGACATTCCAGAATATAAAGAAGAAGTTTCTGTTCCTACACCAACTGCTCCGGGACTTTTTAGTGACGAAGAAATTGTGCTAGACGAAATTCTTTCTTCCGACCCAGACAATATGACACCTTTAGCAGCTTTGCAATTAATTTCTAGATGGAAAAAAGCACTTTCCGGCCGTTAAACGTTGTAAAAGAATAAATTTCTAATAAATTGCATAAATTTATGTAAAAAATTGATAATAAATAAAAATATTTGGCAATTTTTCTTTGCCAAATATTTTTATTTTTTTTTGAAAAATTTAAAAAAAATTGTGATTTACTTCCGAAATTTCATTTTAAAAACGATATATATTATGTGAACAAATTTATTTTTTTTATGCGTTCTTATGCAGAACATTTTGGCAGAACTATTGTTTCTTCGCTTTCTGGCGGCTCAGAATGTGTTGTTTGCGGTAATTTTTGCGGATATGTTCCTGTGTGCGAAAATTGTAAAAAAAATCATTTTGCAGTAAATCCAATTGGAATCCAAGTGTGCCAGTTTTGCGGAAAGCAACTTATTTCCGAAGATAATACTTGCATGGAATGTCGAAAAAGTGTTTTGCTAAAACATCTAAATGGCGTTTTTCCTATGTTTTCGTACCGTCTTTGGAATACAAGTCTTTTATGCAGGTGGAAACTTAAAGGCGAACGAATTTTTTCTGGCTTTTTTGCAAACTTGATGAATGAAAGGTTAAGTCAGCTTTGTAAAAAGGAAGGTAAATTTGCTGTTGTGCCAGTTCCGCCAAGACCTGGAAAAATTAAAAAAAACGGTTGGGATCAAGTTGATGAGATTTGCTATTTTTTGGAGTTCGTTTACAATTTTGAAGTCAAAAGAATTCTTGAACGACACGTAAATGTTGAACAGAAAACTCTTGATAAAAAGCAAAGAATGGAAATTATCGGCAAAGCCTATTCTTTAAAATCAAATAAAACGAAAGTTCCTAAAGTGGCTTGTCTTGTAGATGATGTGCTAACAACAGGAAGCACAATAGAAGCTTGTGCAGAAGTGTTAAAAAATGCAGGCTGCGAAAAAGTGTTCGCTGTAACTTTGTTTTCTGTAGACAGATAAGGTAATTAATTGCAAAAATAGGGTTTTCATTGTATTCTATAAAAAGAAACTAAGAAAGTCGAAAACAAAAAGTTTTAATTTTGCTTTTATAGGAGTTTCTATGGACACAAATAATTCTCAGATGCAATTAGTTTCATTCTGTCTAGGAAACGAGTTGTATGGGGTTGATATTATGTCGGTTAAAGAAATCGTAAGAATTCAGCCGATTCGTCCCATTCCAAACTCTCCAAATTATATGGTAGGAATTTTAAACCTTCGTGGCGAAATTATTCCTATTATAGATTTGCACAGACGTTTTAATATAGACTTTGCCGACGGAGAAGAAGAACTTGATGAACTTGAAAGTGGCTTTATTATTGTTGATATAGAAGGTAATAAACTAGGAATAATAATTGATAAAGTTTCAAGAGTTATTACCGTTTCTACAGCGGAAATTCAGGCTGCACCAAGAATGTCGGGCGGAATTGGAAGCGAATATATTAAGGGCGTTGTAAGAAATAACGATAGTTACTTAATAATTCTTGATATTGTAAAACTGTTCAATCCAAAAGAACTGCAAAAAATTATAGAAATTCAGAAATAAAAATGATTCAAACTTATAGTACAACTATTCGCCGTAAAGAAATGGATGCCGTGCTAACTTGCATGGTTGATGAAAAAATTGGTCCTGGAGAATTAAACTCTAGGTTTATTCAAACTGTAAAAGAATTTTTTGGTTGCGATGGCGCAGTTGCTTTGCGCGAACCAGAATCTGCCTTAAAGTATGCGCTACGTGCAATGGATTTTGCGCTTGGTGGCACTGTTATGATTTCTGCCCTTGCTCCAGCATGGCATTATCAAGCGTTGGTTGATTTAGGTTATAAACCGCTTGTTCTTGATGTTGACGAATCTACAGGACTTGTTACGCCCGAAATAGTAAAAGTTGGAATAGAAAATGGTGGAAGACTTCTTTTGTTGCATGAATCAATGGGAATTTTACCAGAAATTGATGAAATTTTAGATTTAGGTATTCCTATTATCGAAGATATTTCTAAAAGCGCAGGCGCATATTTTCCTACGTTTGATGAAAATAAAAATCCAATAGATGCTAGAAAAGCGGGGTCGCTTGGAATTTACACAATTTTAGGACTAGAAGAACACGATGTTATTACTTCTGGTGGTGGCGCAGTTCTTTTAGCACCAAATCGTCGCGAATGGATTGTTCTAAAAAAGTTTGTAGATGAAATGCCAAAAACAGAACTTCTTCCAGACTTAAACTGTGCGCTTGGTTGGGTTCAATTAAAAGAATTTAAACACAATGAACTTTCGCGAAAAAAAATATTTAGTTTGTACGAACGCGCTTGTATGAACGGTCGCCATAAAATGTTTTTGCGTGGTTCTGGCGCAATCATTCCGCAAGGAAAAGGATTTGCTTCTCCAATTTCTGCGGCAACGTCAGAAGCAAACGAAAACGGCGAAAATCAAAATCAAGAAGAAACTTTTGATTATAGTTCTACTATGTGTTGCTTTCCGCTAGTTCTTACAAGTTCGTTTAAGGACATAAAACAATATGCAGCAAAAAAAGATATAGAAGTTTTGCAAGCATACGAAGATTCTGTAATTGCGCTAAAACAAGAAGAACTTTCCGAATCTTGTATAAAGGCAAAATCGCTTTATTTACGTTGTGCATTGTTTCCGCTTTATCCGCGGCTTACACATTCGCAAGTTGCAAAAATAGTAAAAGTTTTAGGAACTTTGCCGTAATATGAAAAAAGTTCTTATTATTGTTAATACAAGTAAAAAAGAATCTCAAAAAATGGGAAAATTAATTTCTGAATACTTAGAACAAAAAGGAATTGATTCTTCTATTTTTGCCTTTGACGGATTTAGCAAAGAAAATTCGTTTAGCGGATTTGACTTAGTTATAACGTTAGGTGGCGATGGAACTGTTTTATTTGCGGCGCGCGGTTGTGCTGAACACGAAATTCCTGTTTTTCCTATTAATTTTGGCGAATTTGGATTTATTGCAAGCATTCAAAAAAATGAATGGAAAGAAGAACTTGAACTTTATTTATCTAAAAAGGCGCAAATTGTTGAACGAAGTTTAATTCAAGCGGTTGTAATAAGCGGAAAAACTGGAAAAAGCATTTATTCTGGAATTGCTTTTAACGACATTGTAATTAGCGCAAAAATGGCAAGTCGCACAATTTTAATGGGAGTAGACTTTAATTATGTAAGTCTTGGTAAATTTAAGGCAGACGGACTTATTGTTTGCACAGCAACAGGTTCAACTGCATATTCATCTGCGGCTGGTGGACCAATAGTAGATCCAACGTTAGATGCAATAGTTCTTACGCCAATGAACGCATTTTCGCTTTCTAGCAGACCTTTAGTATTAAATCCCAACGGCGAACTTGAAATTACAATTTTACCTTCGCGCGAATCTGATATAATAATTACATTAGACGGACAAAAACCTTTTGATATAAAAGAAGGTGATTGCATAAAAATACGTCAAGGTTCAAAAAAAGTAAAACTTGTAGGTTGCACTCAAGAAAGATTTTACGAAGCGTTAAAATCAAAATTGAACTGGGCAGGAGGTCCTCATGCTTGAAGATCTTACAATAAAAGATTTTGCAATTATAGAAAGTGAACATATAGAATTTTCAAATGGATTTACGGTTCTTTCTGGCGAAACTGGAGCGGGAAAGTCAATTCTTATTGGCGCGCTTTCTTTTTTGCTTGGTGGAAAAGCCGATGTTACGCAAATTAGAAACGGTTCGCACGAAGCACAAGTTTCTGGAACTTTTTTCTTAGATTCAAAAGAAAATCCAGATCCAGCAGTTGAATGGCTTAATGAACACGGAATAGAAGCGGAAAATAACAGAATTCTTTTGCGCCGTTACATTCGCGATAATGGGCGCGCTGGTGCTTGGATTGGTTCAACTCCGGTAAACAGAACAGATTTAGCAGATTTTTCTTCGTTTTTAGTTGATATTCACGGACAGCACGAACATCAGTCGCTTATGCGCGTTCCGGAACATAGAAAATTTTTAGATGCGCGCGCTGGCATTGTTTCCGAAGTAAAAGCGTTTACGGCACTTTATTCAGAACTTGTAGAAAAGCGAAAAATTTTGGATCAACTTAATTCTTCTGATGCAGATAGAACTAGAAAAATTGATATGTATAATTTTGCAGTAAAAGAAATTGAAGATGCAAAATTAAAACCAGAAGAAGATGTTCAACTAGAAGAAGAAGAAAATAGACTTTCTTCGTACGAAAAACTTTATGCAGGCGTTGATTCTATTCGCCAAATGCTTGATGGTAGCGAAGATTCTGTTGTTTCGCTCTTAAAAAAGGCGCGCCGCGAAAGTCAGAATATCGCTACACTAGATAAATCGCTTACTTCGCTAGACACAAGATTGGAATCTTCTTTTTATGAACTTTCTGATATTTCCGAAGAGTTTGAAAATTACGCAAATCGCTTAGTTTACGACCCTTCGCACTTACAAGAAGTTCAAGAACGGCTTTCGCTTATTTATAACTTAAAGAAAAAATACGCTTCTAGTCAAAGTGCGCCTTTAAGCGAAGTTTTTGCGTATTGCGAAAATGCAAAAAAATCGCTTGAACAACTTGGTGCTGGCTCTGCAAATAAAGAAGAACTTGTTGCGCAAGTTTCTGAATTAGAAAAAAAAGTTTATGCTGCTGGAAAAAGTCTTTCAGAAAAACGTCGCGCTATGGCAGACAAACTTTCTGTAGAAGTGGAAAATCTTTTAAAAAATCTAGGAATGGCGGGAACTCGTTTTTCTGTAAGTATTACACAAAAACCAGGCGACAGCATTGAACAAAAATGTGGGCCGTACGGTTTTGATAATATTGAATTTTTAATAAGCGCAAATCCTGGTTCGCCACTTTTGCCACTTGCAAAAATTGCTTCTGGCGGTGAACTTTCGCGTGTTATGCTTGCCTTAAAAACTATTTTTGCGCAAAACGACCCAGTTCAAACTTTGGTTTTTGACGAAATTGACACAGGAATTGGTGGCGAAGTTGCAGTTGCAGTAGGTTCACACTTAAAAGCTCTTGCAAAAAATAGACAAATTTTTTGCATAACACATCTAGCGAGCATTGCAGTTTATGCCGATAATCAAATTAAGATAGAAAAAGGCGTTTCTGGCGGAAAAACTATTTCAAATGTTCATACGATTTCTGGAGAAGAGCGAGTTAGCGAAATTGCACGAATGCTTTCTGGCGATTCTGATTCAGAAGCTTCGCTTGAACATGCTAGAACAATGCTAGAAAAATATTCTAAATAAAGCATTTTTTTGCTTTGCGGGAGGATTTTAATGGCTAAAATTTCAGAATCAACGCGTCTTGAATTTGCAGAAACTATTAAACCTTATCAGAATAAAATTACGGCAATTCTTGCAAAAGAAAAAACTACATTGAATAGCATTAATGGCGGTGCTTCGGATTCAGCATATAAAAAACTTATGCTTTGCGACGATATGATAGGCGTTGCTTCGCTTTATATGGCGCAAAATAGTCTTTCTTTAAAAATTCTAGAAGTAAAAAATAACGATGCCTTAAATGATGCGCGAAAAATTCTTTACAAAGCAATTATTTATCTAGAAGAACTTGTTACTAATTTTATAGATGTTCCTTATTCAGAACTTACAAAAAATCACGAAGCAATTAAAGAAACATCAGTAGAAAAGCGTTATTATTTAGTTAGAAAACTTGGACTTGCAATAAATCTTTTGGAAGATGCTTTTGGCGACAATTCTAAGTGGAAATGGTCGTTTGTAGAACTAAAAGGAAGATTTTCTGTTGTTGCAAAAAATCTTATTGATATGAAAAGTGCCGTAAAAGCGTATTTTGATCCAAACAACGAAGAGTACGAAACAACAGTTTTGTACATAAGATTAATCGGAAAACTTCTTGATTCTTCTGCAGCTGGTTACAGAGATAAATATGAACTTTCTACGCGCCGAATTGATGATATGCGAAACGCAATTAAATTTCTTTTAGCGCGGCATAAACTTGCCATTGCAATTGGCGACAAAAACAATGCGGAAGAAATTAAAAAGAAAGCCATTGTTTGGAAAGACAAAATGGACGCAGACCAAAAATCTGGTTCAAGTCGCTAATACTTTGTAGGAAACGTTAATGTTCAGTCAAAAATTTGCTCTTAAACTATTTGAAGGTTTTTCTATTCAACGTTGGACAGATTTAGTGCGCCCTTTTGATTTAGTAGAAATGGACAAAGCCGCCGAAAAAATGGTTTTAGGTTACATAATTGGAAAGTACGAAGAACACAAAGGCAATTATGTAGACTGGATTTGGATGATTTACGCTTCTTTATTTGATTTGCTTTCTAAAATATCACTTTGCGACATAAAAGCACCGGTTTTAGATATGCTAAAAGAAGAATACAACGACGAATATTTGCGCTTAAACGAATGGGTTTTAAAAAATTATAAACCAATTCTTTCTGATACAGAACTTTTTTCGCGCTTTACAATTTATACAGGACAAAAAGCTGGAAATATTCCAATTCCAGAAAAATCAGAACTTGCTTCGCGCATTTTTTCTGCCGCAAATAAATTTGCAACTTTGCGCGAACTTCAACTTTTAAAAGCGGTAAACGAACCAGAACGTTTGGAACAAATAAACACAGAACTTCAGGCGCAAATTCAGCATTATTTAGATTTGGAAGGAATGCAAAATCTTGTAACACATCAACGTTCTTACGCTTTGCTTTTAAAAATTGAACAGTTGCGTTTTCAAATTCGTTGGAACCAAACTCCGCGCGTTCCAAAAACTTCTGTTTTAGGACATTGTTTTTTTGTTGCAATTCTAACTTTGCTTCTTTGCCGCGATTCTGGCGTAGAAATGTCAGAAAAGCGCATTATAAATAATTTTTTTACGGGGCTTTTTCACGATTTACCAGAAGCAGTTACGCGCGACATTATTTCGCCAGTAAAACAAGCAACGGACGAACTTCCAAATATTGTAAAAAAAATAGAAGACGAAATTGTTAGTAAAGAGCTTTTGCCGCTAATGGAACCTTTTTTTTCTGATGAACTTTTGTATTTCACAAGTAATGAATTTGCAAACAGAATAATCAATTCTAATGGAAAAACTCAAGAAGTTTCTTGGGAAGATTTAAATTCTAAATATAATTCTAACGAATTTTCTCCAGTTGATGGACGAACTGTTCGCATTGCAGATCACATTTCTGCTTTAATGGAAGCGGATATTTCTATTAAACACGGAATTACTTCTGCACATTTGGAATTTGGACGAAAAAATATGCTAGAAAATTATCCTATTGGAAAAATAATAAACGGACTTGATGCAGGAAAAATTTTTCACGAAATTGCAGAAAATTAAATAAAAATAGCAATGATATTTTTAATATCTGCCGATAATTGAATTATGAAAATGTCTAAGATTTATAAATTTGTTTCAGTTTTATGTTTTATTTTCTCTTTTTTTAGTTTTTCGCTTTTTGCAGATACAACTTATACAGTAAAAAAAGGCGATACGCTTTATTCTATTAGCAAAAAATATCAAATTACAGTGCCTGAACTTAGAGCGGCAAACAATCTTTCTGAAAATGATGTTTTAAAAGTTGGCGTAAAATTAGTAATTCCTTCGGCAGATATAGAAAATGCGGCCGCACTTTCGGCTACTAAAAATGTGCAAACTAATTCTTCTAAAACCTCTTCTACAACGTCGTATACAGTTCAAAAAGGCGACACTTTGTATGGAATTGCGCGAAAATACGGAATAAAACTTAATGAACTTTTAGCGTTAAATAATCTTGACAATTCGGCAACTATAAAAATTGGACAAAAAATTCTTGTTCCAGCTTCAAAATCTTCTAGTTCTGCGGTTGCTTCTAATAATTCGGGAAAAACTTCTTCTTCAACTTCTGGTTCAACAAAAGATTCTGGAACAGTTGTTTCTGCAAATGGCGTTTCTTGGCCACTTTCTAATCCAGTTATAAAAAATATAAGCGGAAAAGTAAGCGGAGTTCAACTTACAGGAAAAGATAACGAAGCTGTAAAAGTTGTTCGTGAAGGAACTGTTATGTATACAGGCGTTTATCGCGGATTTGGTGAAGTTGTTTTTGTTCAGTCAAAAACTGGTCTTATTTATTCGTATTCTGGACTTGCAAAAGTTTCTGCAAAAAAAGGCGACTACGTTGTTGCTGGAACAGAAATTGGAAAAACTGGTCGCGGAAGCGAATCTAGCATAAAATTTATGGTTTTCCAAAACGGAATGCCAATAAATCCAGCAAATGCACCACGTGGCTAAAATTTTTGCCTTTCTGCGCTTGCCTTTATAAGTTCAAGAAAAATATTTCCGCAAACTTCGGCGTCATCGTAAGCGCGATGTGCGGCATGAACGTCTATTTTTAAGAAATTCGCTAAAAATGGTTGATTATATTTTGGAAGTTCTGGAAATGTCCAGCGCGCAAAGCCAAGCGTGTCTATAGCGCGATTTTCGTTAGAAGGAAAACCGCAACGTTCAAGTTCGGCTTGTAAAAAGCGCAAATCAAACTGAATGTTATGACCTACAATTATTGAATCTTTTAGAAAATTACAAAACGTAGGAAGAATATCTTTTATTAGCGGCTGATTTTTTAGCATTTCATCTGTTATTCCGCTTATTTTTACACATTCTAGCGGAACAGATGTTTCTGGATTTATTAATGTGTTAAACGAAGAAATTTTACCACCAGCATTAAATTTTACGGCTCCAATTTCTATTATGCGACAATTTTTGCAATCTAAGCCAGTGGTTTCTGTGTCAAAAGCAACAAATGTTCCGCCCGATTTTAATAAGCGGAACATTTGTCTGTAATCTTTTAAGATTTTATTTGCTAGCGTCATCAAGAACTTCGTTTATATCAGCAGTAATTTTATCGCAAAGTGCAGAAGCTTCTTTTTTAGCGTTGTTAAGTGCTTCATCTGTTGGCGATTTTACGTCTGTTCTTGTGTTGATGTAGAACTTAATTTTTGGTTCTGTTCCAGACGGACGTGCAGAAACTATTGTTCCGCCTTCCAAGAAGAACTGAAGAACATTGCTTTTTGGGAATGTAAGCGCAGTTTTTTTAGAAGGATTTTCTGGATCATATTCTGTAGAAGTTTGAATGTCGCGAATTTTTAGAACTTTTTTTCCTGCAAGAGTTTTTAATCCTTCGTTGCGAAGCTTTGTCATAATTCCTGCCATTGTTGCAACTCCGGCAGAACCAGGAAAGTTTTTAGAAATTGCGCGGTCTTCAAAATAACCAAATTCTTTGTACAAATCGTCTAGGTGTTCAAGAATTGATTTTCCTTTTGAACGCCAATACATTGTCATTTCGGCGCACATTGCTGCTGCAGAAACTCCGTCTTTGTCCATAACTTCTGTTTCTACTTTGTAACCATAAGATTCTTCCAAACCAAAAACGTAGTGGCCAATTCCTTTTGCTTCGCGTTCTGCTTCGATTGCGGCAATCCACTTGAATCCTGTAAGACATTCAAGCATTTCAACTCCATATTTTTTGCAAATATAGTCGCCGAACGGAGAAGTTACAATAGAGCGAATACAATAAGCGTCTTTTGGAAGTTTTCCAAGTTCTTTTCGTGTAAGGAAAATGTAGTCCATTAAAAGGCCGCCCATTTGGTTTCCAGAAAGAAGAACAAAGTTTCCGTTTTTATCTGGGAATGCAGTTCCAAATCGGTCTGCGTCTGGGTCAGTTGCCATTACGCAGTCTGCTTTTGTAGAAGTTCCAAGTTCAACAGCCATTTTCATAGCTGGTTTTTCTTCTGGATTTGGTTTTTCTACAGTAGGGAAGTCGCCATCTGGATTTCTTTGTTCTGGAACTGTTCGTACTGCAAGACCTAAATCGCCAAGTACTTTTTCTACGTGCATTGCGCCCGTTCCGTGCAAAGGAGTGTAAACAACATTTACATTTTTTGCATATTCTTTAATAAGTGCTGGGCGGAAAAGTTGTGCTTTGCACATTTCCCAATATTTTTCGTCAACTTCAGAGTCGATTAAAACTAGTTTTCCACTTTTTATAGCTTCTTCTTTAGAAATTGTTTTAACTTCTTTTACTTTGTTAACTTCTTCTACAATTCCAACATCGTGTGGTTCAATAACTTGTGCGCCATCGTTCCAATATGCTTTGTAACCGTTATAAATTTTTGGATTGTGCGAAGCTGTTACAACAACGCCTGTGTCTGCCTTAAAATAGCGAATTGCAAATGAAAGTTCTGGAGTAGGGCGAAGTCCTGTAAAAAGATATGCTTTTATTCCGTTTGCTGCAAAAATAAGTGCAGTTGCTTCTGCAAAAACGTCGGAATTGTGGCGACTATCGTAAGCAATTACTGCACTAAGTTTTCCGGCTTTTGCTTTTTCTGGAAATGCTTTTATTACATAGTTTGAAAGTCCTTGAGTTGCAAGGTTAATTTCGAGCGTGTTCATTCGGTTTGTTCCGCCGCCCATTATTCCGCGAAGTCCGCCTGTTCCAAATTCTAGTGTTCGGTAAAAACGGTCTTCTAGTTCTGTAAAATCTTCTTTTGCAATAAGATCTTCAACTTCTTTTCGGAAGTGTTCATCTTTTTCTTCTGCAATATACTTTTTTGCACGTTCTAGGATTTCTGATTTATCCATTATTAATTCTCCTGCAATGTTTCCAAAGGAAACCAATTCATTAAAAATATATATGATTTTTTTGTATTGTTCAATGATTGTAAAAGGTTTCGAAACTTATAGTTTTTGGGGAAAGTGAATTTCCCGCAGATTTCGCGGATTTACGCAGATTTAGGAAATTAAATTTGTGCAAATCGATAAAAAAAATCCTAAAAAGTGGGACGCAGGCGAAAAATGAAAGGCCCCAAGGAAGCTTAACATCGAAG
>CAZJOU010000013.1:0-7078 GCA_964547685.1 uncultured Treponema sp.
TTTTGGAACATTCCAAAACTTGTTGCACCCGGACTAAAAACTACAATGTCGTCTTTGTGCTGCGTTTTAGAAAGTTCGGTTTTTAGAGCGTTTAGCATTTCGTCTAAATTTTTGTATGAACCGTTGTAACTTACATTTGCAGCATTTAATTGCGGAATAATTTTGTCTGTTGCGCTTCCTTCTAAAAGGTAAAGCGATTTTACTGGAAGTTCGTTGTTTTTGCAAATTAGCGCGTTTACAAGTGGCGTTAAATCTAAGCCTTTGTCTGTTCCGCCAGTTAAAAAATAAACAGGTTTTCCAAAAGATTGTGTTGCCGCTGCCGCTGCCTCTGGAACAGTTGCGCAACTGTCGTTATAAAAGCGTACGCCGTTTTTTTCGTAAAAAAATTGTAATCTGTGGTCAATTCCGGGCCATTCACTTAAAATTTTTGCGCATTTTTCGGACGGAACGCCCATTAACCGTAAAACTAGCGCGGCGTTTAGTGCGTTAGTTTTCATATGTTCGCCTGGAACAATTAAGTTTCTTAAAATAATTTCTGGTTCTTTTTGTTGCGGAAGAATTACTTTTCCTAAAAAATTGCCGTTTTCGTCTTTTGTTTGCCAAACTCCGTAAACGCCTTTTGGCAATTCTGATTTTGAATAGCGCAAAACTGTTCCTTTTGTTTCGCTTGCAAAAAAGTTTCCCCAAGTTCCGCCGCTTTCTGGACCAGTTCCTGGTTCGTCGCCGTCAAAATCAAAAATTGAATAGTCAGAAGAAGTTTGGTCAGCGTAAATTAAACGCTTGTCCGCTACATATTTTTCCATACTGTGATACCAATTTTGATGGTCGGGAACAATTTTTGTAATTATACAAATTTTTGGTTTTAGCGCATTTCTTCCGCGTAAATCGGCAAGTTGCCAAGAAGAAAGTTCCAAAACAACTGGAGTTTTTTCGTTTGTTTTTTCTAAAAAAGTTAGCGGACTTACAGTTATATTTCCGCCAAGAAACGAAGTAAAGCCTGCTTTGTTTAGTCCGTAGTTTATTGCGCTTACTGTAGAAGATTTTCCTTTGCTTCCTGTAACAGCAATAATTGGCGCTTTTGTAAAGTGCAAAAAAATAGAAATATCAGTTTCTATATTTTTTGCTGCGGCTAAATATTCATTTCCTTCTATTTTTACGCCAGGATTTTTTATTACGCAATCTGCATTCTTAAAATCTTCTATTTTGTGTTCGCCAAGTCTATACGAAAGGTGCGAAATGTCTATTTCTTTGTCGTTTTTTAGTCGTTCTAGCGTTGGTTTTAATTGTTCGGCGGTTTTCATATCGGTGGCAAGAACGTTTGCTCCGTGTTTTAAGAAAAACTTTACGCACGCTTCGCCACCGCCATTTAAGCCAAGTCCCATAACTACAATATTTTTGCCTTTTATATCAGAAAGTGTGGTAAATGTACAACCTTGTTTATATGAATACATAAGTTTCTCCAACAAATTTAAAGGGCGAAGTCTCGCCCTACGCACGCACTTCGTTGCGTGCTACCCACTCTGCGGGCTCAAACGCCGCCCGCAACGCCTGCTTAGCAATTTTCTTTATCTAGAAGTTGTTAATGCTGATTTTGCTTGGTAGCGCAAAATTGCTTCTTTTAGCAAAAGATTTATAAGCGAATTAAATTCCAATCCGCCTTTTTCGCACATTTTAGGAAACATACTAATTGGTGTAAATCCAGGCAAAGTGTTTACTTCGTTTAGGTAAATAGTTCCGTCGTCTTTGCTAATAAAAAAGTCTACTCGGCTAAGTCCAGAACAGTCTAATGCTTTGTACGCTTTTACCGCTGTTAGTCTAATTGTTTCTAGCAAATCTGTAGAAATATTTGCAGGAATTAAAAGTTCGGCTCCATTTGGGTCGTTGTACTTTGCGTCAAAGTCGTAAAATGTGTGTTTTGGTGCTATTTCGCCCGGAATGTAAGCGCGCACAGTTTCTTCTTCGTTATTTGGATTTGCGGTTTCGGCATTTCCTGTTACGGAACATTCTATTTCGCGCGCATTTATTGCTTTTTCTACAAGAACTTTGTCGTCCCAAGTAAATGCTTCCATTAAGTAAAACGAAAGTTCTTTTGGTGTGTTTGCTTTGTTTGCTCCGTTAGAAGAGCCTGCGCAACATGGCTTTACAAAAAGTGGAAATCCTAATTCTTTTGTGCAACGTTCAAAAATTTCATCGTAACGTTGGCTGTCGTTTAAGTCGCTTCGTTTTATGCAAATGTACGGAACTGTTTGAATTCCTGCGGAATCTAATACTTGTTTTGTTTTTTCTTTGTCCATTGTAAGTGCGCTTGCCATTGTTGAACAGCCAACGTAAGGAACATCTAGCATATCTAATAAGCCTTGAATTTTTCCGTCTTCGCCATAAGTTCCGTGTAATGCCGGAAACGCTACGTCTACGTTAAGTGAACCGTTTTTTGTGCAAAATGCGCCTTTTTTTGCTCCCGGAATAACAAAAACTTTGTTTTCTTCGTTTTCTGTTATTTTAAATGCGGCTTTTTTATCGTTTAAAATGCGTTCGTATTCTGCGTTGTCTTGTAAAAACCAGCGTCCGTCTTTTGTAATGGCAATTAAAATTACTTTGTTTTTTTTATCTATTCCGCGCGCTATTGCGGCTGCCGAAACTAAAGAAATTTCGTGTTCGCCACTGCGTCCGCCGTAAATTAATGCAATATTCAATTTAGTCTCCTATTTAGAATTTAATTAAATAGATTGAATGTTAAGTTTTAATTGTTCTTCAAAATTATCTGTGCTCTCGCGGAAAGCCGTTTTTGCTTTGCACGGTGCAGGCTGCATAGGAAACCTATATAGTGGCTGCTTCGCAGCCCAGCCCTGCAAGTGCACGCAAAAGCCGTTTTCCGCTACGCACAGATAATTTTTATTGTGTTGAAATAAAAACTTAACATTCAGCCTATTTATTTTATTTTTACTTATACCCCAACTCTGCCAACGCACTTGTTGCTTCTGCTATTTCGTCGTATGGCATTGTGTAGTTTTTGTAAATTATAGAATTTTCGTGGCTTTTTCCTAAAAGTAAAACTATGTCGCCTTTTTGCGCTTTTTTTAGAACGCTACGAATTGCTTTTTTTCGGTCTGGAATAATAAAAAGGTTTTCGCCAATTTTCATTCCTTGTTTTTCTGCGCCAACTGCAATTTCTTTTAAAAGTTCAACAGGGTCTTCGCCACGTGGATCTTCGTCTGCAAGTACAACGTAGTCGCAAAATTTAGCGGCAATTTCGCCTTGTAAAGGTCGCTTTGTTCTGTCGCGTTCGCCACCACTTCCGAAAAGAGCAAAAATGCGTCCTGAACAACGTTTTTTTAGCGGAGGAAAAATTGTTTCAAAAGAACTTGGAGTATGTGCGTAATCTACAATTAGTTCAAAAGGTTGACCTTTTTCTATTAATGTCATTCTTCCTTTTATTGGCTTTAATTCTGGAACAAAATTTGCAATTTCTTTAAAAGTTTTTCCAGTTACAGACGAAACTGCAATAATTGAAGCCATAATGTTGTAAACGTTAAAAGCGCCAGGAATTTTTGTTTGAACAGCAATTCTTGTTCTTTCGCGCGGAATTACAGGATCAAAGTTTTCTGGAAAGTTTGAACTTTCGCCGTCTGCATTTATTGTAAAATCTAAGCCGTAGCGCGCAGACGCAATATTTTCTGCTTTCATATAGCGAATGTTTTCTGGAATTTTTGGAAGCGGAACGGCTTCGGCTCCAGTTTCGGCGGCACTTCTTCCGGCTTTTCCTTCAGAAGTAAAACCGTAAACGTTCTTTTTTGTTGCTTTTATAAAAAATTCTGCGCTTGGATCTTCTAAATTTACAATTCCAATAGAAGGAACTTTTATTTTTTCACCAGCAATTGTTTTAATGTGATCGTGTTTGTCTAATGCTCTAAAAAGATTTGCTTTGTCGTTTCGGTAATTTTCAAAATTTTTGTGAAATTCCAAATGTTCAAGCGTTACGTTCATAAAAACGCCACAGTCAAAAAGAACGTTTCCCAATCTATTTGTGCGTGTTGAAAGGCCGTGCGAAGAAGATTCTACAACAGCGTATTCGCAACCATTTAATAGCATTTCGTTTAAGTGATGATGAATTATTGGTGCTTCTGGCGTAGTTTGATGTTGCGGATTTGGTAATGCTTCGCCACCAAACGAATATTCAACAGTAGAAATAAATCCTGCTTTTTTTCCGCAAAGACGCAAAAGTTGCCAAATAAACGAAACTGTAGAAGATTTACCTTCTGTTCCGGTAACGCCAATTACGATTAGTTTTTTTGAAGGAAAATCGTAAAATGCGTCGGAAATTGGCGACATTGCAAAACGTGCAGATTGAACTTTTATAAACGCAGGAACTGGAAATTTTGCGTTTTGGTCAAAAAATGGCTTTCCATTTTCGTCGCGTCCAATAGCGTTTTTTAAGTGTCGACGAACAATTAGTTTTGCCGCTTGTATTTTTATTTTTTCTGGAATTTCGCCTTCGTAAACAATCGCGTTTGCGCCTTTTTCTATTGCTTGCGGAATAAATTCTTTTCCGTCTATATGTGTTCCCGGCAAAGCAAAGTAAAGTGCACCTTCCTGAACTTCGCGTGAATCAAAAACAAGATTTGTAATTGCAATATTTGCAATGTCTGAATCTAAAACCGCAGTTTTTCCGTCTGCCGCAACTGACTGATGTTCAAAAGATGGCAGCAACTGAGATAACAATTTCTGCATAAAAAATAAATTTCCCCTAAAATTTTCTTGCCCACCGCAAGTAAAAATAGTTTATAACTTTTAATATGCTTTTTCAATGTCTTTAAGTTTGACAAATAGAATGAATCTTGCGAGTTTTGGTTTGAGGGATAATAAAAATTATCTGTGCGGAGCAGAAAACGGCTTTTGCGAACACTTTGAGGGCTGAGGTTGCGTAGCAACCGGTAAGATAAATTTCCTTACAGCCTCAACCGTGTGCAGCAAAAACGGATTTCTGCGTAAGCACAGATAATTTTGATGAACCAATAAAAACTCGCAAAATACATTCTAAAGTAGATTCAAATTAGTTTTTTGCAGAAATATCGCAGTGTAAAGTACGACAATGATATGTGACGAACATTTTGTAAACTATTTTCATTCTTAAAATTTATTTTTTTTTATTTGACAAGCAATAAATCAATGTTATACTTTACATAAGTATGATTAAGGAAATCCGAGTTTTTGCGCCTGCGAAAATTAATCTTGGTCTTAGGGTTTTGCCCAAAAGAAAAGACGGATTTCATAATTTGGAAAGTATTTTTCAGACAGTTTCGCTTTCTGACGAACTTATTATTAAAGAAAGTGTTAATTCAGAAGGTTGCTCTGTTAATTGTAGCAGTATGATTCTTCCTAATGAAAATACTATTACAAAAGCATACAAGGAATTTTATAACGTAACTAAGTTAAAAAAAATTAACTTGAATGTTTCGCTTATAAAAAATATTCCAGCGGGTGGCGGTTTAGGCGGTGGTTCGTCTGATGCTGCTGCATTAATTCGTGGATTAGAAAAAATACATGGAATTAAGTTGGGGGGAAAACAACTTGATTCTATTGCTTCTAAAGTTGGAAGCGATGTTTTTTTCTTTACTCATTGTGATAGTGAAGATGGATTTTGCGCCATTGTAACTGGTCGCGGTGAAAATATTAAAAGTATTTTAAAACGTCGGGATTTGTTTTTTGTTTTAGTGTTTCCTGATGTTCACAGTTCAACAAAAGAAGCATATTTGCTTGTGGATGAATATCTTGAAAATAATAAAGATGTTTACCCACTTGTTGAAACTTTAGAAAGTTTGTATAATGCTAACGTTTCTGCGTGGACTTTTAAAAACACTTTTACAAAGCCTCTTGTTTTAAAGTACAAGGAAATAGGGTTGGCTTTGCAAAAACTAAAGGATACGAATCCATTGTTTGCGGAAATGTCTGGCTCTGGTTCCACAATTTTTGGCGTTTATGCTTCTTTTTCGGAAGCAGAAAAGGCTGCAAAAATACTTAATGATGAAGGCTTAAAATGTGTAGTTACGCAATAGTCTTTGCAGTGTTTTTTTGCAACAATAAGGAGAAAGGCGTATGCAAATAACAGAATTGCGTATCCGAAAAGTCGAAAACGAAGGCAAACTTCGTGCCTATGTTACAGTAACATTTGATAACTGCTTTGTTGTTCATAATGTTAAAATTATTGAAGGCCAAAATGGTCTTTTTATTGCAATGCCTAGCAGAAAAACTGCAAATGGCGAATACAAGGATGTAGCACATCCTATTAGTCCTGAATTTAGAACGGACTTGCAAAACAAGATAATTTCGGAGTATAATGCAGGACATGTAGAAACAGCGAATTCCGAAGAGTAACACTTTGGTTTCTGCATAATTTTGGGCCGTCGTCAAGCGGTAAGACACAGGCTTTTGGTGCCTGCATTCCACAGGTTCGAATCCTGTCGGCCCAGCGAGATGGACTTCCATTTGGGAGTCCATTTTTTTTGAAAAAAACAAATCTGTTTAGAAATAATCCGACATATCTAAAACCAAGACGAAGGGCTCTGCGGACAAGGATGTCCGCAAAGAACACCCGAATACACGAAGTGTATGAGATAAAACAGAAATTACACGACGTAATTTCTGTTTTTAACGGAAAGGCGGCACGGATGCCGCCGTCAGCGAGCGAAGACGCCGTGTAGGAGTTGGCACGGAAGCCAATGACGGAACGGCGAATCCTGTCGGCCCAGCGAGATGGACTTCCATTTGGGAGTCCATTTTTTTTGAAAAAAACAAATCTGTTTAGAAATAATCCGACATATCTAAAACCAAGACGAAGGGCTCTGCGGACAAGGATGTCCGCAAAGAACACCCGAATACACGAAGTGTATGAGATAAAACAGAAATACAAGGAAGTATTTCTGTTTTTAAGACTACTTGTAGCCCCGCGAATTGCAAAGAAACGCTAAAATGGCTTACCATATTGAGTTTGCAAAGATATTTTTTTCTGCAAAACAATTTACGCGGGACTACTTGTAGCCCCGCGAATTGCAAAGAAACGCTAAAATGGCTTACCATATTG
>CAZJOU010000013.1:7178-11881 GCA_964547685.1 uncultured Treponema sp.
GACTACTTGTAGCCCCGCGAATTGCAAAGAAACGCTAAAATGGCTTACCATATTGAGTTTGCAAAGATATTTTTTTTTCTGCAAAACAATTTACGCGGGATTGTAGTGGCCGCGAAGCGGGTGCGAAGCACCGAAGGCGCTCTGACGCCGTAGCCACGAAAAGCCCGTTACGAAAACCATTTGCGTCCAAAAAATAAAAAAAAATCAAAAATAAAATGCTAAATTGACATTCTGCTTGTTTTTGTGCTAAAGTTAAACACAAAAATTTTAAGGATATAAGGAGCTTTTTAGAAAATGGCTAAGCAGTCACTTAAAGCAAAATTGCGCACAGCAACTGGAAAATCTGCTGCTAAAAATCTTCGAAAAGTAGGTAGTATCCCTGCCGTTGTTTACAACCATAAGGGCGAAGCTACTGCTATAGAAGTAAATGCGGTGGAATTTAACAAAATTTGGCGAACAATTACAAATTCTACTCCGGTAGAGTTGGTTGTTGACGGAAACAAATCTGAAGTTTTAATTAAAGATGTTGAATACAACATTAGAAATGATTCTGTTCTTCACGTTGACTTTTTTGCGCCAGATGCAGACGAAAAACTTGTTTTCAAATATAAGGTTCAGTACACAGGAAATCCTATTGGCGTTCTAAAGGGCGGTTTTATGGTAAAGCGTGTTCCAGAAGTAAAAGTTTTGGCAGCTTTAAAAGACCTTCCAGAAAGAATTGTTATTGATGTTGCTGGTTTAAATATTGGCGACGTTTATAAAGTAAAAGATTTAAAGCTTGGAAAAGGAGTTTCTGTTCTTACAGACGGCGAACTTGCGCTTGTAACTATTGCTCCGGCTCGTGGCTAATTTTTAGTTTTTAGCTTTATAAAAAAGAGTTGTCATTATTTTGGCAGCTCTTTTTTTGTTTTTACAAATCTTAAATTAATGTTAAATAAAAAATCAAACTTTAAAATAGAAAAATTTGAAAATCATATAAAAGAAAATCTTTTTAATTGCGGATTTGACTTGTCTTTGCTAAAACAAAGTGGAAAAAATGCTGGTGTTGCTGTTTCTGGTGGGGCAGATTCTATTTCGCTTTTTGTTGCGCTTTGTCATCTTTCTAAAAAATTTGGTTTTAGTGTAAAGGCAATTACTGTAAATCATAATATTAGAAGTAGCGAAGAAAGTTTTGGCGATGCAGATTATGTTGTTTCGCTTGGAAAAAAATTGCAAAACGAAGGTTATAACGTTTCTGTTTTTGTAAAAGAAATTGAACGCGGAAAAGTTTTTAAAGAAGCAGAAAATCGTGGTTGTGGAACGGAAGAAGCGGCACGTTTTTTGCGTTACAATGCTTTTAAAGATTTTTTTGATTTGGAAAATGTTTGTTTTATTGCGTTGGCTCATAATAAAAATGACCAAATAGAAACTTTGCTTATGCGCTTTTTGCAAGGTAGCGGAACGGCTGGACTTTGCGGAATTAAAATGCAACGTGATTTTTACGTTCGTCCTTTGTTAGATGTAAGTCGCGCAGAAATAGAAGATTATTTAAAAGTTCAGAACATTTTATGGAAAACAGATTCTACAAATTTTGATACAAATTATTTAAGAAACAGAATTAGGCAAAAATTAGTTCCTTTTTTAAGCGAAAATTTTATTGGCTTTGAAAATGCGCTTTTAAATGGAAGCAAAAAAGCGGAATTGGACGAAAATTTTATTTCTTTGAGCGTAGAAAAATCTTTTTGGAAAGTTGATTCTGAAAATTTGTGCGCAAGTTGTTTGTTTTGCGACTTTTATAAATTAGAAAATGCTATAAAAATTAGGCAAATTTATTCTTGCTTAAATTTAATAAATGCAGAAAGTAGAGTTCCGTTTGGAATTTTAAAAAATTTTATTGAATTGTGCGAAAGTTCTAAAAATCAATTTAAGGTTGAATTTGGAAATATTGAACTTTGCCGTAATTTTAACAAAATAGAAATTAAAAAAAAGAAATTAGTAGCGACTGAATCTTGTTTTTTTGTTATAATAAATAGTGATATGCACTTTGCGCTTTCTTCTTTCTTTGTAGACGTTCAAATAAGCAAAGAAAATAAAGATTTTGCAAAAGTTAGTTTGAAATCTGAAAAAGATTCTGTTCTTTTAAAGAATGTTCCCGTTCCGTTTTGCATTAGAAGTCGCGAACAAGACGATTTTGTAAAAACGGCAAATGGCGGAAAAAAATCTGTTTCTGATATTCTTTCTGATTGGCATATTTGTGCAGAAAAGAAAAATTCTGTTCCTATAATTCAAGAACTTTTTAGCAAAAATCAGGAAATTTTGGCTATTTGCGGTTCTGTTCTTGGTTTTAAAAATTGGATTGTAAAAACAGAATTTAAAAATTGAGGAATTAATTGATGAAAAAAACGTTTGTTTTTTCTATCTGTTTTTTATTTTTTGCTAATTTTTTATTATTTTCCGCCGGAAATGCACTTGCCGCTGCAAACAGACGAACTAGCGTGCGTTGCTTAAAACTTGCAGAAAGTTATTTATCTTCTGGAGAAAAAGAAAGCGCGCTAAGCCAAGCGGAACTTGGCCTTGCTTATGACGATAGCGTTTCTGACCTTTGGTACATAAAAGCTGCTAGTAAATTTGCTTTGGGCGCAAGCCGCGCAGAAGTTCTTCCGTTGGTAACTCATTCTTTAACAGAAGGCGAATGGGTTGACTATAATCGCGACGGAGCGCGCGTTCTTTACGCAGACCTTTTAAGCGACACTGGAAAGTACGAAGAAGCAATTGGAATTTTGGACGCTGAACCTTTTATTTATTCTTCTGATGCAGAATATATTCGTGTAAAATCTTATTATAGAATAAGGTCTGTTGATTCTGTAAATAAAGCGCGCGACAAAGTTAATGCGGCGCGAAAAATTTACCCAAACGACGTGCGATTTCCTAAAACTTTTTTTAAGTACGAATACGATTTTCATCGTCCTTTAACGCTTTTGCGCGATAAATTAGATTTTTCTGAAGAAAGCGAAGTCCTTGTGCAAAAAATTGCCGATTCTTTTTTGGCAAAAATGCCAGAATATGACAATCCAGATGCGGAACTTGAAATTTATTCGATTTTCTTTGCAGAAGGCGAAAAACAAAAAAGAATGGCAGAAGCGTTTGTTTCGCACGGAATGAAACATCCGCTTTATGCGCTAATTGCGTTAAATTGCGGTTTAATGACGCAGCAAGAAGCTTGGGATTATTTTTGTTCTTTTGCAGATTCTTCTGTTTCTGTTGAACAATTAGAAGATATTTTGCCTTTTATTACGGACGAAGTTACGATTGCTTCTGTAAAAGAGCATTTAGATTCTTTTTCTGGAAATTTAACTATTGATACAGATTTTGACTGCGAACCAAATGTTTTTGCAAAATATTCGCGTGGAAGAGCGGAATCTGTTTCTTGGGATAAAGAAAACGACGGAATAAATGAATGGTCGGCAACTTGCGATTTTGGCGTTCCAGAAACTTTACTTTTAACAAACGGAAATATTGAACTTTATTATGGAACGTATCCAAGCGTTGTAAAAGCAATTTTTAAATCAGATAAAATTTCGGAAAACGCAGCAACTTTTAATCTTGTTGACGAAACTTTAGATTGGACGCCGCTAGAAATAGAACCTTTGTCTGTTGCAAAAGAACTTTTTAATATTCAATTTTTTGTTCCTTACGTTTCTGTGCAAACTAAAGATTTAGACGAAGATTTGCTTTTAAAATCTTGTTCAAGTTACGAAATTGTTTCTGAAGAACGAAAAGACGCAAAAATTAGTTTTTCTGTTTTAGACGGACTTCCGCAAACTGCTGAATATTCTGCAAATGGAAAAACTTATGCGCACGCCGTTTTTAAAAATGGTTTTCCAACTGTTCGTTCTGTAGATAATGATGGCGACGGAATTTTTGAAACCGTAGAAACTTTTGGTTACGATCCAGAAAATAAAATGCACATTTCTACGCCTGAACAAGAACAAGTTATGACAAATCTTTTTGGACTTCCTGTTCAAGGTTCTGGAATTTATTTAAAAATGGTTCAAATTGACTATAATGGCGACACTTTGCCAGATTTTACCGAAGAATATCTTAATGATAACGGAAAAATTACAAGTTGGGATTTTAATGGCGATTCAAACTGGGATTTGCGCTATAAGCGTTATCCTAAAGAAAATTCTAGCGCACCATTAATAGAAGATGCGCAATTTTATACAACTCCAGAGCGGGAACTTGTTACTGTAACTTTGTGGAACGAAATTCCTGTAAAAGTTGAATATAAAGGTCAATTTTTGCCTGTAACTCGTGGCGCATTTGATTCGTTTTATTGGATAGGAGAAGACGGCGGAGTTGCTAACGAAAAATTCGTGATGGAAAATTTTAATCAATCTGAAGAACAAGGAAAAAGCGTAATTTTTCAAAATAAAGATGTTAGAATTATGGTTGTAAAAATTGCTTCTAATATTTATGCAGAAATTTTGCCTTCTTATGATGATTCGGTCTACAATGAAACAAAAAATGATAGTGAACAAAATTAAATTTTTACTTTTTGCTTTTTTTGCAATTTTCTCGTTTTTTTCGTGTTCTTCAATAAAAGAACCTTCTGAAGTTTTTAAAATGCCAGATTACACCGAAGAAGATGTGCGAAATAACGAAATTAAGCGAATAGAAAAAATTGCGGAAACAAATAAACAAGAAGCTTTGTGGCGAGCGAA
>CAZJOU010000013.1:11981-21691 GCA_964547685.1 uncultured Treponema sp.
TGGGTTGATAAAGGAATTGCAATTCATAATGGGCGCGGTTATGCCGACAGAGTTTTAGGTTCTGGTTTTTTTATTGATAAACGTGGTTATTTAATTACAAATCATCACGTTATTAATGATATGGTTGACCCAAAATACGAAGGTTATTCTAGGCTTTACATAAAATTAGCATCGGACCAAGATACAAGAATTCCTGCAAAAGTTGTTGGTTACGACAGTGTAATAGATTTAGCTCTTTTAAAAGTAGAAATTGACCCGCCTTTTATTTTGGAACTTGGTTCAAGCGAAGATTTGCAAATTGGCGATAAAGTAAGCGCAATCGGAACTCCGCTTGGTTTGCACGGAACTTTAACTAGCGGAATTGTTTCTGCTGTAGATAGAAAACTTTTTACAACTGGAAGCGTTTTGCAAATTGACACAGCCGTAAATTCTGGAAATTCTGGCGGTCCGCTAATAGACGAAAATATGAAAGTTCAGGCTATTGTTTTTGCGGGCATTATGCAATATCAAGGCTTAAATTTTGCAATTCCTGTTGAATATTTGCGCCAAGATTTGCCATTTTTGTACAACGGTGGAAAGCGCGAACACGTTTGGGTTGGCGCTTATGGGCACACAAAACGCGAAGGAAACAAAAATGTTGGTTTAGATGTTCAATATACAATGCCGGGCGGAATTGCGTTTAGAGCGGGAATTCAAAAAGGCGACATTATTACAGAACTTGACGGCAAAAAAATTTATACAATAGATAATGCGCAAGATGTTTTTAGAAGTTTCGGCGCAGGTTCGATAATTTCGTGCAAGTATTTGCACGAAGAAACTGAACATTCTGCATTTTTGTATTTAGAAAAGCGTCCAAAACAACCTGGGTACGAAATTTATAATTCTGATTTGCTAACCGGCTCTATGATTCCAATTTTAGGAATGGAACTTGCGCCTAGTTCGACAATTAGCGCAAGAAAATATGTAATTACGGACGTATTAAAAGGTTCTGCCGCAGACGAATCTGGTTTTTCTGTTACAGATCCTGTTACAATTTATAATGTAGAATTTTCAGAAGATAAAGATGCAGTTTCTGTTACGCTAAGTACAAGAAAAAAGAAAAAAGGCTATCTTGACGTAACAATGCAAATGGGTTCGCCATTAGACGGACCATATTATTTTTAAGGAACAAATATGGAAATGAAGTACAAACGCAACTTTTGTATTGTTGCGCATATTGACCACGGAAAATCAACTTTGTCGGATCGTCTTATTCAAAAATCAAAGATTATTGACGAACGAAAAATGACAAATCAAATATTGGATAATATGGATATTGAACGCGAGCGCGGAATTACAATAAAAAGCCAAGCCGTTACAATTCCCTATCATGCAAAAGATGGACACGATTACGAACTAAACTTTGTAGACACTCCGGGACACGTTGACTTTTCTTACGAAGTTTCGCGAGCTATTGCTTCTTGCGAAGGCGCGCTACTTTTAATAGATGCAAGTCAAGGTGTAGAAAGTCAAACTGTTTCTAATATGTATATGGCACTAGAACACGATTTAACAATTGTGCCAGTAATAAATAAAATTGACTTGCCAAGCGCAGACATTCCAGCGTGTCGCGAACAAATTACAAAAGAACTTGGATTAGATGACAGTCAAACTCAGTTGGTTTCTGCAAAAACTGGTGAAGGCGTAGATGAATTAATGGAAGCTATTGTAAAATATTTTCCAGCTCCAGAAGGAAATCCTAATGCGCCACTTCAGGCTTTAATTTTTGACTGTCACTATGATGTTTATCGTGGTGTTGTAGTTCATGTTCGTGTAAAAGAAGGAACATTAAAAACTGGCGACGTAATAAAAATGATGAACACTGGACTTGAATATAAAGTAGAGCAGTGTGGAGTTTTTAAGGTTGATTATGAAGAAACTGGAAAGTTGGAAGCAGGCGATGTTGGTTACATTATTTCTGGAATAAAAACTGTTTCTGATATTAGCGTTGGAGACACTGTTACTAGCGCGCAAAATCCAGCAGAAAAACCACCTGCAGGTTTTAAGGAAGTTAAACCAGTTGTTTATTCTTCTATTTATCCAATGGATTCTAATGATTACGAAGAATTAAAAAGTAGCATAGAAAAACTAAAATTGAACGACGCAAGTTTGGTTTACGAAAAAGATAATTCGCTTGCCTTGGGAAACGGTTTTCGTTGCGGATTTTTAGGTTTGCTTCATCTAGAAATTATACAAGAACGTTTGGAACGCGACTATAATCAAGCAATTATTTTTACCGCTCCGTCTGTTCGATACAAAGTGCTTCTTACCGATGGACAAGAAATGTTTGTTGATAATCCGTCTGAATATCCGCAAGGTCGCATAAAATCTGCGGAAGAACCTTATATAAAAGCAAGCATTATTACGCCAGCAACATATTTGGGTTCTTTAATGGAATTGTGCAAAATGAAACGTGGCGAACAAACAAATATGCAATATCTTGACGAAAAGCGCGTTGAACTTACTTACGAAATGCCGCTTTCCGAAGTTTTGTTTGACTTTTACGATAAATTAAAAAGTTATAGTCGCGGTTACGCTTCTTTTGATTACGAAGTTATTGGTTACAGACCAACGGAACTTGCAAAAGTTGATATGCTTTTAAACTCTAAACCAGTAGATGCGCTTTCGTTCCTTTGTTACAAACCAAATGCTGCGGAACGTGCGCGAAAAGTTTGCGAACGACTTAAAAACGAAATTAGTCATCAACAGTTTAAGGTTGCAATTCAAGGTGCTATTGGCGGACAAATTATTGCACGCGAAACTGTAAGTGCCTACAGAAAAGACGTTCTTGCAAAGTGCTACGGTGGCGATATTACGCGAAAACGAAAACTTTTGGAAAAGCAAAATGAAGGTAAAAAACGAATGAAAATGTTTGGCGACGTAGAACTTCCGCAAAGCGCATTCCTTGCAGTTCTAAAAGAAACTGAAGATAACTAGATAGCTTGAATGTTAAGTTTTAATGCAAATCAATAAAACTTGACTTTCAAGATAGTTACGAAAGCACTTTTAAAAAATAGTCAATTTGCACTCGAACGCGGTTTAAAAAGTTTTGCGAAAGATTTACTTTGTAGCCGTCTGGAAAATTTAAATAAAGATATTCGCGCCCTTTTAATAGCGAAGCTATTTTTTCGTTTCGCTCTTTTTCTGAAAGTTCTATTTTTCCAGTAAAAATGCTTTTTAATAAAATAAGCGCAGATTTTTCACTTTCTATAAATTTTTGTATTTGCTCAATTTTTATTTTGCTTTTTTGTTGTTTAACATTGCTTTCTAAATTGCAAAAAGACGAATTAAAAAACGGACTTTTTTGCGGAATTGCTAAGTTAATTCCGCTTTCGCCAGAGTCAAAAAGATTTTTTTCTTTGCAGAAAACGTAGCAAAAAAGTTTTGCGTAATTAGAAAGAGCGGTGGTTGTAATTACAATTTTTCCGTTTTTTCCAATAACTTTTGTGCAGTCGTTTCCAAATGCAGAAGAATAAAAGTTTTTGCTATTTAATTTGTTCAATTTTTCTAAGCGCGCACTTTCGTGAAAAGAACTTTTTGCGTGCGTTCTTCCAATAGAATACGAAAAATCAAGTCCAGTTACAAAAATTGGCACATTTTCGCTTTTTCGCACTTTTAACGCAATTTCTGTTGCGCTTAAACCTACAGAACCAAGCGGATTTTGCACATTTTTAATAATTTCGTTTTTTTGTAAGTTGCTTAAAAATTCTGTTTTTGCAAAAAGCGGAGTGTAAAAAATATTTTTTTGCGGGGCAAGGCGCGTAACAGTATTTGTTGCCGTTGTGCTTACAAAAAGAAAATCAAACCAATTTTTCGAACCAGAAAACGCTTTTACAATAATAGATTGCGATTCTTCGCAAACAACAGCGTTAGGTTTTATGTTAAGTGCTTTTAGCGATTTTAAAATTGCGTCAACTGCAATTATAAAATAGTTATTTCGCGATTCTTTTATGTTTTGCAACGTTTTTATTGCGCTTTCGCCTGCGCCAACAACAATAATTGGTTTTTCGGTTTTTATAAAATCTAAACTTTGCGGAATATATTTTAAGTTTTTAAAAAGATTAGAAAAGTAGTTTTTTCCAAATTTTACAAGTGTAATTCTATTTTTCCAAAATTGATTTACAACATTTTGCGAAGTTTCTAAAATTTGTTTGTAAAAATCAGCGTAAAAAGCAAAACCTCCAGAAAATTCAATGCTTATTATGCGCTTAAAATTTCCACTTTGGCAAAGCTGTTCAATTTTTTCTGGAATAAAATTAATTAAAGAGTAAGGAATTAACGTAAAAATTCCGCTTTTTGAACATTCAAGATTTTCTGTTTGGCTTTTTGCAATTTTGTAAAGTTGTTCGTCTTTTTCTATTCCAAATGCAATGCAATTTTCCGGAAGTTTTTTGCACAATTCTTCTATTCCGTATTTTAAAACTGGCGAAAAGCAAAAAATAATAGTTCCAGAAAGGATTTTTAAGTTTTCTATAATAGAAAGAATATTTTTTTCTGGATTATATTTTGAATATAAAAAGCGATTTTTGTAATTAACAGAAAAGCCCCGCTCAAGTTTTACTAGGCAGGGCTCGTTTTTATTTTCGTTGAACAAAAAGTTCTCCGTTAGTTGTTTGTTCTAAAATAATTGTTGAAAACATATTGAACATTGTTTTCTAGTTTTGGACTTTCCATTAATGCTGTTTGAGCAGAATTTAAGTCGTAGTTTGTAAGTTCTGTTTTTAATGCTTCTTCTGGAATTGGTTCTTCTGCATTAAGTCCACTTTTTGTAAGTTGAAGAACTAGAATATTTCTGTTATTTGTAATTGGTTCAGAAATTTCGTTATCATTAAGAGAAAACGCAGTTTTTAAGAAGTTTTCGTTATAATCTGCACCAGAAAGTCCGTCTAGCGAAGTTTCTAGTTTTTTTACAACAGAAGCACTTCCGTAATTTAATGCAAATGCTGGAACAGAAACATTTTTTGCGTTGAACTGAGCGCAAGATGAATTAAAGTTTCTTGTTTTTGCAACTTGAATAAATGCTTTTGCAGTCTCGTTAAAGTATTCTTCTATGTGGCTAAATTCGTTTGCAACAAGATAATTGTTTACAACGTTAATTGTTGCAGAATCAGAAAAATCTGGTTGAACGGCATCGGAATCTGCTTTAAAGAATGACCAACCAACTGTTGTTTCTATTGGTTCGCTAATTGTTCCAGTTGCAAGCGAAGCTAACTTTTGCATATCGTCTGCATTTTTAAGGAATTTTTCTATTTGATAGTGATATTTGCTATTAATTTTTCCGCTATTATTTGAATAAGATTTTTGCGATTCGCCAACTGCGTCTTCAAAAGTAATTTCGTTTCCATTAATTCTTTTTAAAAGCGATTGTGCTTTTGCTTTGTCAGAAACTGTTATAATAGAAAAATCGTACTTTACAAATTTTTCTGGATTTGCTTTTCCGTAAGCAACTTTTTCTGAATCTGGATAATCGTTCATATTAAACGAAGCCATATTAAATGTGCGTTCGTTGTTTCCCATATTGTGAATAAAATCTGCTTCTGCTGTAGAAAGTTTTAATCCGTATAAAGTTTCGCTACCTAATGCTGTTTGTCCGCCAAAAGAATCTTCTGTGTAGCGATTTGTTAAAAGCGAAGCCGCTGTGTCTGCGCGAAGTTCACTAACTCTGTCTGGATTATTTGTTACAGCAAGATTGTAAAGTTTTTGTGAATATTGTTTATTTTCGTCTTGAAAATATTGCTTAATTGCTCTGTTTACAGCAGTTGTTGGAACTTTGTAGCCAGATTTTAAAACTGCTTTTCTATATGCAAGTTCTGTAACTGTTGCATTAAAAGCATAATCAAAAAGATAAATTTGATTTGAATCGTTTAGTTCTATTCCTCTTGATTTGTAATATTCTGCATAGCGAGCAACATAATTGTAATAGTCAGAATTTTGTTCATATCTGATTTCTGTTCCATCGTATTTTCCGAAAGCTGGAAGTCGTTTTCCTGTTCGTCCGCCCTGAAAAATTGGCACAAGAACAAAGATTAATGCTGCAATTAACAAAATAATAAGAGAGCCAATGGTGTAAACACTTCTTTTCATTTTTTTTCTATTCCTTAAAAATTTTCTAATAAAGTAGAAAACAGTTTATCATTTATAGCCTTTAGTGTCAATTTTTGTATTTTGCCTGCATTATGAATTATGATTTGTTAAATGTTGTAATTTATGCGCTGATTTAATAAAATAGTAGAAATTGATTTTTTTTGAAGGAATGGTGTTCTTATGCTTACATTAAAATTTGGTGGCACATCTATGGGCGATGCGCGCCGTATTCTTTCTTCTGCGGATATTATTGTTGGTCGCGCAAAAGAAGATAGACTTAGTGTTGTAGTTTCGGCAGTTGCCGGAGTTTCTAACAGTCTTCAGGCTGCAATTGATTCTAGCATAACAGGCACCACAGGCACTTTTGTTTCTGATTTAAGAAAAATTCACGAAGAAATTTGTTTTGAAATTCAGTCTAAATGTTCTGGTTTTGATGCAGATAAAGTTATTTCGTTTATTGAACCGCGTTTTGAAGAACTTGAAAAACTTTTGGCTGGCGTTGCATCTTTTGGTGAATGTCCAAATACAGTTTATTGTCGCATTATGGGAATGGGTGAACTTCTTTCGGCTCCGATTATGGAAGCGGTTTTGCGTGCAAAAAAACAAAGCGTTCTTCTTTTAGATTCACGAAAGTTTATTTATACAACGGGAAAACAGCAGGAAGGCGAAGCAGATTACATAAAAACTGCAGAAGCGTGCCTTCCGTATCGCGACGGCGAAAATAAAAGTCAAACTCGTATTTTGCTATTTCCAGGATTCGTTTGCTCTTGGCAAAAAAGTTCTGGTTCTAAAACTGTTATGGGACTTTTGGGCCGTAACGGTTCAGATTTTTCTGCTGCAATTTTAGGTGCGTCGCTTGGCGTAAAACGCGTAGAATTTTGGACCGACGTTGACGGCGTATTTACAGCAGATCCTCGCGTTGTTCCAGATGCAATTTTAGTTAGCGATATGTCTTACGAAGAAGCAATGGAACTTTCGTTCTTTGGTTCAAAAGTTTTGCATCCAAAAACACTGGCTCCGCTACAAGCAAAAGGAATAGAAGCTTGGAGCTTAAACAGTTTGAACCCAAGTGCGCGCGGAACTAGAATTGGAAAAGGACCTTTTGAAAGTCGAAATAAATCGCCAATTTGCGGAATTTCTGCATTAAAAAAGATTTCTATGATTTCTGTTAGCGGAACTGGAATGCGTGGACGCACTGGAATGGCAAGTCGCGTTTTTAATGCCGTTTCTGCTGCTGGAACATCTGTTTTGTTAATTACTCAATCTTCTTCGGAATATACAATTTCATTCTGTGTGCGCGATAGCGAAGCAGAAAATGTAAAAACCGCTCTTGCTAAAGAGTTTGAACTTGAAATTCGCGAAAAAATTATTGATGAAATTGGCGTAAAAGAAAATTGCGCAATTATTTCGGTTGTTGGCGACGGAATGATTCGAACTCGTGGCGTTGCTTCTAGTTTTACAAATGCGCTTGCTTCGCAAGATATTAATATAAAAGCGTTGGCGCAAGGTTCTTCGGAAAGATGTATTTCTGCGGTTGTAAACGGAAAATTTGCAGATAAAGCAGTAAAAGCAGTTCATCAGTTCTTCTTTAATACTTGCCAAACAATAGAAGTTTTTGCTTTTGGTGCAGGAACTATTGGCGGAACGATGATTGATCAAATTTATCAGCAACACGAAAAACTTCTTAAGCAAAATATTGACATTCGCGTAATTGCAATTACAACAATTGACGGAATGAACTTAAAAGAAGGTGGACTTGACCTTTCTAATTGGCGCGAAGATATGAAAAAGCCAATGTATAAGTTTGGTCCTACAAATGTTGATGATATTATTAAGTTCGTAAAAGAAACAAAACCGCTAAATCCAGTTTTTGTAGATTGCACAGCTTCGTACGATTTGCCAGAACGCTATTTGGATATTCTTGACGCTGGAATGTCAATAGCAACTCCAAATAAGCGCGCTAATTCTATGAGTATGGATTTTTACAAAAAGTTGCGCCAAGTTGCAAATAAACGACATCGTCGCTTTTTGTACGAAACAAACGTTGGCGCGGGACTTCCTATTATAGACACGTTGCAAAATCTTTATAAATCTGGCGATAAACTTGAAAGTTTTAACGGAATTATGTCTGGTTCACTTTCTTATATTTTTGGAAAACTTGACGAAGGTGTTCCTTTTAGCAAAGCGGTTTTAGAAGCAAAAGAACTTCGCTACACAGAGCCAGATCCACGCGACGATTTAAATGGAATGGACGTTGCACGAAAAGGTTTAATTATTGCTCGCGAATCTGGTTACGAACTAGAACTAGAAGACATTACAATGTATAAAGTTTTCCCAGATTTCTTTGATCCTTCTGGAACAGTAGAAGAATTCCTTAAAAAACTTCCAGAAGTTGACGACTATTTTGCTAAAAAAATTGCAGAACTTAAAAAACAAAATAAAGTTTTGCGAATGGGCGCAACTATAAAAGACGGAAAAGTTTCTGTTGGAATGATGGAAGTTGGTCCAGAAAATCCGCTTTATAGCGTAAAAGGTGGCGAAAACGCATTTGTATTCTATACGGAACGTTACAAACCAATTCCGCTTACAGTTCGTGGTTACGGTGCTGGCGCTGGCGTAACTGCTGCAGGAGTTTTTGGCGATATTATGCGAACAGTTTCATTCAACTTGGAAGGTTAGCATTTTATGAGCGAAAACGGCGAATTTTGTAAAAAAGTTCTTTGCGCATTTAGCGGAAAAAAAGGTGCTTATGCGGAACAAGCGGTAGAACGCTACTTTGGTAGCAAAGCCGATTCTGTTCCGTGCAATTCATTTAAGGAAGTTTTTAAATCTGTTTCGTTAGAAAAAACTGATTTTGGAATGATTCCTATTGAAAATTCGCTTGGTGGCTCTGTTTACGACAATTACGACAATCTTGTTGCTTTTAAGGATATTTCTATTGTAGGTGCGTTGCATTTGCGCATTCAACACGCTCTTTTAGCGACAGAAGGTTCTTCCTTAAAATCTATAAAACGAGTTTATTCGCATCCACAAGGTTTTGCGCAATGTTCAAAATTAATAGAAAGCGAAGGTTGGGAAAAAATTGCGGCTACTTCTACGGCAACGGCTGCAAAAATGGTTAGCGATTTTGCTTCGCCAGAAAATGCTGCTATTGCAAGCGCAGTTACAGCAAAATACTACAACTTAAAAATTCTTATGGAAGATATTCAAGATGACCCACAAGATTTTACAAGATTTGTTGTTATTTGCAAAAATAAAAATATAAAAACTCTTTCTAGTTTTGATTCTAGTTTAAAAAAAGAACCAAATGTTGCATCTTTTGTTTTTGGAACACCAAATAAAACTGGCGCACTTTACAATGCGTTAGGTGTTTTTCAAAAAAATAAACTTAATCTTACAAGACTAGAAAGTCGCCCAATTATTGGGCAACCTTGGCATTATTGGTTTTATGTAGATGCAGAACTTAATGAATCTGCTTTGCAAAACGAAAGTTATGTTCAAGCGTTTATGTCAGAATTGCAGAATGTTGCAGAAGATGTTAGGCTTTTAGGCGTTTATTCTGAAACACGAAGTTCGCTGTGATGATA
>CAZJOU010000014.1:0-20530 GCA_964547685.1 uncultured Treponema sp.
CCTACAAAATGTATCGCGACAAATCTTGGTCTTGCACAATGTCTTTTAGTTTGCTATTTACGTAATCTGCATCAATTTTAAATGTTTCGCCAGAATGTTCATCTGCAGAAAAGTTAATTTCGTCCAAAACTTTTTCCATAATTGTATGAAGACGACGCGCACCAATATTTTCTGCGCGATTATTAACGTCTTCTGCAATTTCGCTCATACAATCTATAGCTTCTTCGGTAATTTCTAGTTTTACGTTTTCGGTAGCAAGCAAAGATGTATATTGCATAACAAGACTATTTTTTGGCTCTTTTAAAATTCGCTTAAAATCTTCTTTTTTAAGACTATCAAGTTCAACTCTTAAAGGAAAACGTCCCTGAAGTTCTGGAATTAAATCGCTAGGAGAAGCAACACTAAATGCACCTGCCGCAATAAATAAAATATGCGTTGTATTTATTACGCCGTATTTTGTACTTACGTTACTACCTTCTACAATCGGAAGAATATCACGTTGAACGCCTTCGCGACTTACATCTTGTCCGTGACTTTCGCCATGAACTGCAATTTTGTCTATTTCATCAATAAAAATAATTCCGCTATTTTCTACGCGCTCTTTTGCTTTGTCAATAACTTTATCGGCGTCAACCATATTATCCAAAGTTTCTTGCGTAAGAATTTTTCGCGCTTCTTTTACAGAAACTGTTCTTCTTTTTCGTCTTCCGCCCTGAAGCATTCCAACAATGCTTTGCATACTATTTTGCAAATCGTCAATAGAACCGCCGGCAATAATTTCCATTCCAGGAACGCCTTGTTGCTGACGACTTACAACAACTTCTACTTCGCGGTCTTCTAGTTTGCCTTCGCGAAGCATTTCTCTAAATTTTTCGCGTGTTGAATCAAGATTTTCGGCTACAACTTCTTTTTGATCTGCATTTGGTTCGTTTTTCTTTTCGTCTTTTTTCTTTCCAGAACCTGGCAAAAGCAAATCTAGCAGTTTTTCTTCTACAATAGAAACAGATTTTTCTTTAAGTTCTTCTTCCATTTCGGCTTTTACGTCGTTTACGCCAACAGCCATAAGGTCGCGAACCATAGATTCTACATCGCGGCCAACGTAACCAACTTCTGTATACTTTGTAGCTTCTACTTTTAAAAATGGCGCATTGCAAAGTTTTGCTAAACGACGCGCAATTTCTGTTTTTCCGCAACCCGTAGGACCAATCATTAAAATATTTTTTGGTGCAACTTCGTCGCGAATAGATTCATCTAACTTTAAGCGTCTTGTACGATTTCGTAAAGCAATGGCAACAGCGCGCTTCGCTTTGTTTTGCCCAATAATATATTGGTCAAGTTTTTCTACAATTTGTTTTGGTGTTAAATCAATTTCCTTTTCCATAAAATTATTCCCTTAAATTACAATTCTTCCACTGTAATTTGATTATTTGTATAAATACAAATATCGCCGGCTATTTTTAAAGACTTTTCTGCTATTTCGCGCGCAGAATAATCTGAACTTTCCAAATACGCCAAAGCAGCGGCATAAGCGTAATTTCCGCCAGAACCTATTGCAAGCACATCGTTTTCTGGTTCAATAACATTTCCGTCGCCACTAATAAGCAAAATTTTATTTTTATCTGCAACAAGTAAAAGTGCCTCTAATTTTTGCAAAGATTTTTCTGTTCGCCACATTTTAGCAAGTTCAACTGCGGCTCTAGTTAAATCTCCATTAAATTCTTTTATTTTTGTTTCAAATAAATCAAACAAAGTAAAAGCATCTGCAACACTTCCTGCAAATCCAGTAAGAATTTTTCCGTCGTAAATGCGTCTAACTTTATGCGCATTTCCTTTCATTACTGTATTTCCCGCTGTAACTTGCCCATCGCCAGCCATAGCAACGTGACCATTTCTTTTTACAGCAACAACAGTTGTACTTCTAATTTTATTTTTCATTTATAACTCCATATTACTAACTTAGATTGCCAACTTTGTTGGCAATTACAATTTATTCTGCGAACACGGCTGTTCACACTTTGCACTCGAATGCGAAACGCGCTTTTGATAAACAAAAAAATACAGAAAGTATTTTTTGTTTTAAGAGTGCGGGTGCGCTTTGTTATAAACATCTATCAACTTTTCGGTTGTAATATGCGTATAACGTTGCGTTGTAGAAACACTTGAATGTCCAAGAAGTTCCTGCACAATGCGCACGTCCGCTCCATTAGTTAGCATTGCTGTTGCAAAAGTGTGTCGCAATGCGTGCGGCGAAACATGATGATTTGTTCCTTCCGCTCCTGTATAACGCGCCAAAATCCAACGAATTCCATGCGAAGTAAGCGGATTTCCACGCTGATTTACAAAAACTTCCTTTACATTATCTTCTTTGCAAAGTTCAGCAAAAAGATTTTTTCGGTCCTTAAGGTAGTCAAGCAAAGCCTTTTTTGCATCTGCTTCAAAAAAAACTTGCCTATCTTTATTACCTTTTCCTGTAACAATTGCAGAAGAATAATCATCAGAAAAATCAGAAAGTTTTAATCCTGTAATTTCGCTTACACGACAACCAGAAGAATAAAGCATTTCAAAAATTGCTCTATCTCGGTTTTTCCATAAAAGTTCATTTTTTTCCGGTTGTTCACAAAGTTCATCAATTTCTGGACTTGTTAAAAAACGCGGCATATATTTTGGAACTTTTACAGTGTTCAGTTTTACTGCAGGGTTAATTTTAATATAATTAAATTTTCTGCAATAGGCAAAAAAAGTTCTAACAGTAGAAATAAATCTATTTACACTTGTTGCCGCCATTTTATTTTTAGAAAGTTTTCCTATGCAAAGTCTAAGGTCTTCTGTTGTAATATCATTTACCGGACAATCTGAACCAAGAATATTTTCTAAATGAGAAAAATCGTTTTTATACGCAGTTATGGAATTTTCAGAAAGTTCTCTTACAGAAGAAAGATAAACAAAAAATTCCTCGCCTATCGACTTTAAAGAAAGATCTGTTTCCATTCTTTTCCTGCTTAATCTTCTTCATCTCCTGCAACTTGAACAATTTTTTCTTCATCATTTGCAGAATGAAGATAATCGCAATCTGGATTTATGCAAGATTTATAAGTTCCGTTTTTCTTATCGAATTTTTCAACAAGAAACCAGCCGCATTTAGGACAATATTGATCAATAGGCTTAAAATGAGTAATAAAATTACACTTTGGATAGTTTGAACAACCATAAAATTCTTTTCCGCGTCCTTTTGTTTTTCTTGCAACAATTTCGCCATTACAACCTGGCATAGGACATTTTGCAAGCGGAATTGATTTTGTATTATGACATTCTGGAAATCCTGAACAAGCAAGAAAGTAACCAAAACGACCAAGTTTTTTAACCATTGGTTTTCCGCATTTTTCACAAATTTTATCCGTTGGTTCGTCTAAACTTCCTTTTATACTTTGAACAGATTGCATAACTTCATCAACACGCTTTTTAAAAGGATCAAAGAATTCTGCAATCATTTTATTCCAAACAATTTTATCTTCTTCAATTTCATCTAATTCTGTTTCTACTTCGGCTGTAAAATGTTCGTTTATAACATCTGGGAAAGATTCTACAAGAATTTTGCAAATAATTTTTCCAAGTTGAGTCGGAACCAACTGTTTATTGCTTCGCGTAACATAATATCGGTCAAGCAAAACAGAAATAATAGGCGCATAAGTAGAAGGTCGACCAATTCCTTTTTCTTCCAAAGTTCTAACAATAGAAGCGTCTGTGTAACGCGCAGGTCCTTGCGTAAAATGTTGTTCTGGATAAAATTTGTCAGATTTTAATACTTCGCCAACTTTTAAACTTGGCAAAGAACCAGTTTTATCTTCTTTAGAAGAAAGCAATTTTATAACTTTGTAAAAACCTTTATCTGTAATTTTTGACGCACTTACGCGGAACAAAGCGTCTCCGGCAGAAATTTCTGCAGAAGTTGTTGTTGTTTTTGCGTTATTCATTTGGCTAGAAACAAAGCGTTCCCAAATAATTGAATAAAGTCTTAATTGGTCGCGCGTAAGATATTCTTTTACAGAATCTGGCGTATACGAAACATAAGTTGGTCTAATTCCTTCGTGTGCATCTTGCGCGCTTTTTCCAACTGCATAATGAATTGGCTCATTTGGCATTTCTTCTGGAAAGTTTTTAGAAAGCCAAGAACGCACATCATCTAGCGCAGTTTGCGAAATTCTAACAGAGTCTGTTCGCATATAAGTTATTAAACCAACTCTGTTGCTACCAATAGCAACGCCTTCGTAAAGTTGTTGCGCAATTTGCATTGTTTTGCGCGAAGTAAAACCAAGTCTATTTGCGGCCGCTTGCTGCATTTTAGAAGTTGTAAACGGCGGTTTTGGTCTAACAGTTTTTTCTGTTTGTTTTATATTTGTAACTTTACATTCAGAATTTTTTATTTCTGCAATAATTTTATTAACCGCATTTTCGTTTTTTAGTTCAGGATTTTCGCCTTTATATTTTACAAGTTGAGCAGTAAATTTTGATTTTCCTTTTTCAAAATCTGCGTCTAAAGTCCAATATTCTTCTGGAATAAAATCTTCTACTTCTTTTTCGCGTTCACAAATAAGGCGCAACGCAACAGACTGAACGCGCCCAGCAGAAAGACCATTTTTTACTTTTGCCCACAAAATAGGACTAAGATTATAACCTACAAGTCGGTCTAAAACGCGGCGCGCTTTTTGCGCATTTACTTTAGATTCTATAATTTCGCCAGGATTTTTTACAGCTTCTTTAATTGCAACTGGAGTAATTTCGTTAAAAACAATTCTATTAATTTTAGCGTTTGTTTTATCTTTTAGCGCATTATTTAAATGCCAAGCAATAGCTTCTCCTTCGCGGTCATTATCGGAAGCAAGTAAAACAAAATCTGAATTTTTTGCGTCTTTTTGAAGTTCTTTTAAAAGTTTTGCCCTACCACGAACAGTTATATATTCAGGTTGAAATCCATGTTCAATATCAATTGCAAGGCGAGATTTTGGTAAATCAATAAGATGTCCCATAGACGCTTTTACCGTATAGCCCGGACCAAGATATTTTTCTATTGTGTGTGCTTTTGCCGGAGATTCTACAATAACAAGAGTTTGACTTTTTTTAGATTTTTTTGAAGCAGATTTCCTTTCAGCCATAAAATCCTCACATTTTTTGCTTTCAATATTGAAGTTCTAATTGCGCATTTTTTTCTTTCGCAAAACTTCGTGTTCCTGGCATTTCTGCCATACATTTACAATAATCTTTGTAACTTTCTATAATTGGCGCACCAGAAGCAATATATTTTTCTGGTGAGTTTTCTAATTTAGACTGTTTTGCACGACCTTTTTGTATGCGCGCTTTTAAGTCCGATTCTACAAAATTGCGCATTTTTTCTGCGTTTTCGGAAAATGCAACTTTATGAAACATAACGTCGCGGCCACATTCCAAAGCAAAATCCGCAGTTATAAGCGCCCCGCTTCCGCTTGGTGCTTGAACAACAACTGTTGCTGGCGACAATGCCGCAATAATTCTGTTTCGTTGCACAAAACGCCACGGTTCAGACTGAACGCCCGGAACATATTCGCTAATCAAAACGCCACCAGTTTTTATAATATTTTCTGCAAGCGTTTTATTTCTATACGGCACAATAGTGTCAATTCCGCAAGGCAAAACTGCACAAGTTTTTCCACATTCAGAAGGATTTGCTGAATCAAAATTCGCTTCTAACGCTCCCAAATGTGCTGCTCCGTCTACGCCATAAGCAAGGCCGCTTACAACAGTAACACCATTTTCTGCAGCTTCGCGCGCAAATTGAACTGTCGCTTTTTTTGCGTCTGGCGTAATTCGTCTAGTTCCAACAACAGAAACAGTTTTTCCAGAAAGACAAGAAATATTTCCTATGCAAAACAACGCAAAGGGCGCATTTACGCTTTCCCTAAGCAATGCCGGATATTCAGAAGATGAATAAAGCACAGTTTTTATATTTTTTGTCTTTATTACGCTTGCCTCTATTTTTGCCATACGAAGATTTTCTTCTCCGTTCCAAACCGCACGAGTTAAAGGTCTATTGCAAAATTCAGACAATTCTTTTAAAGACAGTACCGCAAGGTCATTAAAACTGTCAAGTTTTTTTAATAAATTTAGTTTTTCTGTCAAAGAAAGAAAGGTTATTCTTGCCAGAGAAATCAATAAAATCTGATTTTTCTGATTAATTTCCATAAGACGCGTCAAGCACCACCTTTTTATTTGCTTCCGCTTCGGCTTTGCGTTCAGCAGATTTTGTAATAGATATTATTTTATCGTACATATCGGCTGCTTTGTCAAATTCATACGACATATAATATGCGCGCGCTAAAACCATCATTCCGTCTGTATCGCGCTTTTCTATATCTACGTAACGTTCAAGATATTTTACTGCTTCTGGTCCGTTATCTAAATCAAAAGCGTACAAAACTCCAAGTGAATAAAGCGCCTTAGAATATCTTTCGTCTATTTGCAACGCTTGTTTTAACGAATCTTCTGCAAGTTTTAAATAATTTAATTTTGTGCTATTTTCGCCAGTTCCCTTAAAATCCAAAGAAGCATGACTTACAAAAGTTGCGCAAACTCCAACATAATAATACAAGTTTGGATTATCAGGATAAAATTCCAATGCTTTTTGAAAACTTTCCAACGCTTTTGCATACATTTTTTGATCTAAATAACGAGTTCCTAAAATTTTATACCAAATTCCAATTTTTTCGTTCTTTTCTACAAGTTCTTTTGCTTCTGCGTCGTATTTTTTAATATCTTCTTTTATTTCGTCTATATTTCCTGGATTTCCAGAATATTTTTCCATATTTTCCAAACGTTTTTCAAGCCAAGCTTTATTTGAATAATTACAACTTGTAAAAACAACAGAAAGTACAAAAAGTGCAAAAAGAATTAGTTTTTTCATTTTTCCTCCGTAGGTTCTATATTATGACCTGGAAAGTACTTTTGATGATAAGACGAAAGGTCTTTATCGTCAACATGCGTGTAAATTTGTGTAGTTGCAAGATCTGAATGTCCTAAAAGTTCTTGAACAGACCGAAGATCTGCGCCACCTGCCAATAAATGTGTTGCAAAAGAATGACGCAAAGTGTGAACTTTAGCATCTATTCCTGCCATAGAATCTAATGCCTTAAAACGTTTCCAAACGCCTTTTCTAGAAATAGGTTCGCCTTTGTAGTTTACAAAAACTTCTGGAACAATTCTATCTTTTACAAGTTCGGGTCGGGAATTATTAAGATAATCTTCCAGTTTTGTTTTTGCTGTTTCGCCAAAAGGCACAATTCGTTCTTTATCGCCTTTTCCGTGAACTAAAATTAATTGTTCGTTCATATGCAAATTTTCCATAAGAAGTCCGCACGCTTCGCTAATACGAAGTCCGCACGAATAAATTAGTTCAAAAAGCGCGTTATCTCGTTTTCCAATTAAAGTTTTACTGTCAATTTCAGAAAGAATTTTTTCTATTTGTTGAACAGAAAGCACGCGAGGCAAAGCTCTAGAAGCTTTCGGTCTTTCTATTAAAAGCACAAGATTTTCTGACCAAATTCCCATTCGTTCCACAAAATCTCCAAAAGCTCTTAACGCCGAAATATCTTTAGAAACCGTTAGCGCTGTGTGTCCTGTTGTTTTTCGCCAGGCAAGAAAATATATAATATTTTGCACAGTAACTTCCGAAAGTTTTATTTTTTTTTCAGAAAGCCAATGCAAAAATATTTCTGCCTCGTAGCGATATGTCTGCGCAGATTCCTTAGACAAGCGTTCTACAAGAAGAAGGTCTGTATAAAATCTTGAAAGAAATCTTTGCAGTTTTTCTTCTACTTTTTCCAATTACTTACGATTAAAATTAATAGTTCTGTTTCTTAAATATGCAGGAACAGAAAGATCATCTTGTTTTCCACTAGAAGTTGTTTTTTGCGCTCCAGATTTTATTGTTCCGTAAGAACTTGGTTTTACAGAAGAATCAATTTCTGCATCTTTATTTTTAGCAGATTCAAAAATATTTTGCGATTCAGAAACTGGATTTTCTGGTTTTCCGCCTAAAATGCTTTCAAATTCATCTGCTGTAACAAGATTTGAATCTGAATGAACATTTTCGCTTTCCGAAAGTTCTTCTGTTTCTGCATTTTCTACGTTATTTTCGTCATGGAATCCTGTTGCAATAACTGTAACGCTAATAGAATCGCCCATATTATCGTCTGGAACAATTCCGTCTTTTAAGCTGTAATTTGGACTTGCAGAAGCGCAAACAATTTTAGAAATTTCGTCTAGTTCTTTTTGACTAAAATTTTGCGAAGCGCGAACTTGAATTACAAAATGCTTTGCGCCATCAAAACTAAAGTCTTCCAAAAGCGGATTATTTATTGCTTTAGAAGCCGCTTCTACAGCGCGGTTTTCGCCACTTGCTTCGCCAATTCCAAAAATTGCCGCACCTTGACCTTTCATTGCACTTCTAACATCGGCAAAGTCTATATTTGGATAGCTATAATCTGTAATTATGCGCGACATTCCTTCTATTCCTTGTCTAAGAACATCATCTGCAAGTCGATATTGTTCAATATAAGAAATGTTGTCGCCGTAAACTTTTACAATTTTTTCGTTAGGAATAACAATTACAGAATCTACTGCTTCGCGAAGTTTTTTAATTCCTTCCAAAGCAAGTTGCATTCGCTGTTTTCCTTCGCGAGCAAAAGGAGTTGTAACAACGCCAATGGTTAGTGCGCCCATTTGTTTTGCTATAGAAGCAACAATAGGAGCGGAACCAGTTCCTGTTCCACCGCCCATTCCGGCAGTTACAAAAACCATATTTGCGCCTTTTAAAATATTTGCAATTTTATCTTTATCTTCTTGCGCCGCTTTTTCGCCAATTTCTGGGTCGCCACCCGCGCCAAGTCCTTGCGTAAGTTTTTGACCAATAGCAAGCCTAGAAGATGCTTTTGAACGACCAAGCGCTTGTTTATCTGTGTTTAGCGCAATAAATTCAACATCTTTAATGTTAGCTTCAATCATTCGGTTAACGGCATTAGAACCGCCACCACCGCAACCAATAACTTTAATTACTGTTGGGGAAACGTCTGATAAATCAGAACCTTCACCATTTACAACTTCTATTTCCATCACAATTCCTCCCAACCCATGTTAGAACAATGATTTTAATATTTTTACAAATTTATTTTCATTTGTATTTTTTTCTTTATTTGCTTTTAATAACTTTTTTGCTTTTTTTGGATGCTGAACCATTTGGTCTTTGCATATTTTTACAAGTCCAATTACTGTAGACCATTCTGGTCCTTCGTAATCTTCTTCTATTCCGCCCATTTTTTCTGGATAGCCAATTCTAACTGCAGCAGTTTGAAAAACTTCTTGCGCCATTTCCAAAACGCCGTCCAAGTTTGCTCCGCCACCAGTAAGAATAATGTTTCCGCTAAGCTGAACAATGTTTGTCATATCAAGAATTTTATTTAAAACCATCTTAAAAATTTCTTGAATACGAGCCGCAATAATTTCGCAAATTTCCGCTCTAGAAATTTCTCTTGGTGGTTGCCCGCCAATTCCATTTATTATAACAGATTCTTCTGGATTTACATTATCTGCCCAACAACAACCAGATTCAATTTTTATACGTTCGGCTTCTGCAACAGAAATTCCTAAGCAAATAGCAATATCGTTTGTAACTAAATTTCCGCCAACAGGAATAGACGCTGTACAAACCGGCGCACCATTTACTAAAACAAAAAAATCTGTAGTTCCTGCGCCTAAATCTATTAATATAGAACCAAGTTCCATTTCGTCTTCAGTAGCAACAGTTTGCGAAGCAGCAAGCGTTTTTAGTATAATTCCGTCCATATTGTAGCCGGCGCGATTTATACATTTTTCTATATTTTGAACTGTAGTTTTAGACGCCGTAACAATATGAACAGAAGATTCTAGGCAAACACCAAGTCTGTGCATAGGGTCTTTTATTCCTGTTACATGGTCAACTGTATAACTTTGCGTAATAACGTGGAGCATTTGTCGGTCTAAAGAAATTGGAACAGCTTGCGCACATTCGCGAACTCGACGAATATCGTCTTCGGAAATTTCCCTAGAAGATTTGCCTTTTGCAGAAACAGCAACTTTGCCGGTTGCATTTGTTCCTTCTATTTGTTCGCCACCAATAGCCGTAAAACAAGAATGAACTTCCACACCTGCATTTTGTTCCGCTTCTTCTACAGCAGTTCTAATAGCGTTAGAAGCGGCTTCGATGTTTACAATGTTTCCATTTCTAAGCCCAGCAGATTTTTCGCAAGAAGTTCCTGCAATTTTTAGCCGATTTGTTTCTTCGTCTATTTCGCCAATAGCAACGCGTATATTACTTGTTCCTATATCAAGCCCGACAATCATTTGCTTTTCCCGCCCAAAGAAATCAACGTTATTAACGTTTTCTATAAGAAACTGCGCCGTAACGCAAATCTATTTCCGAAACGTCTTTGTCTATAGAGTTTACCACATCTAATACAACCATCATATACTTTAACGCTTCTTCGTTCAATGTTCTATCGGTAAGAACCTTTATTTTTGAATTTGCTGGAATAAGCATAAGTTCGTAATTTCCGTATTCTTTAGGAATAACGCAAATTTCAGAAATTGCTGCAAAATATTTTTGTCCGCTTTCGCGTATATTAGAAATTTGGTCAATCAACGTTCTATATTTTTGCGGAATTCTCATTCCTTCCGAAAGATGTTCTACCGGAAGCCCAGAAACAATTGGAACAGAAGAAACATCAATAGAATTTAATGTACGTTCCGGAAAAATAACTCCAGATTTATCTATTTGAACAGCCAAACTGCAACCATTTTGTTTTATAAAAGTCATTGCAACTGGTTCGCGTTCTACTACATTTATATAAATTTTATTTGGAAAAACTTTTCTAACGCTTACAGAATCAATTCCAGATGCAGAAGAAATAATAGACGCAGCAGAAGACGCATTAAAATCAACCCAGTTTTTAGAATTCATAGGTAAAAGCATTTGAACTAACTCAGAAGAACTATAATTTTTATTTCCAGAAATAGCCACTTTAGGATAGCCAAGACACGGACGAATGAATTTATAAACGCCAAATTCTAAAATTCCGCATATAACTAAAACAGAAAGAATAATTTTAATAGCTTTTATAGTTTTATCTTCGCTTTTTTTATTAGAATTACTAGAATTTATTTTTTTTGAACTTTTTTCTGTAAGCGAAACAATTTCGTTATCGTCTACACTAGAATCAAAATAAATACTTATATCACTCATATACGTCCACTCCATTTATTGAGTCAACTTTTACAAAATCTTCATTTATTCCCTTATATTTATTTTCGGAATCACAACGCGAAGCATTAACAACAAATCCGCACATACAAAGCGTAACAATTACAGAAGAACCGCCAGACGAAAAGAACGGAAGCGGAATTCCTGTAGAAGGCAAAGCCCCACAAACAACAGCCACATTTACTAACGACTGAAGCACAATCATAGAAACAAATCCGAAAGAACCGTAAGAAGCAAACATATCGTCACATTCAAAAGCAATTTTTAAGCCGCGCATTGTAAAGAAAATCAACATACAAAAGTAGCAAATAACGCCAGCAAGTCCCATTGCTTCTGTCCAAGAAGCAAAAATGTAGTCAGTTTGCACTTCTGGAATTCTATTGCTTTGCACAAGATTTGAACCAATTCCTGTTCCCCAAAATCCACCAGAACTTATAGCTCTTTTTGCGCTCATCGACTGAAAATTTCCATTTGCTAAATCTTCTGTAGGATTTAAAAACGAAATAATTCGTTCAATTCTGTATCTTTGATTTACAACGTAAAAAACAAAAAGCAACACAACAATAAAAGAAACAAACCAAAACCATTTTACTTTTGTGTGGCAACACCAAAAAAATCCACAAGCAAAAAAATAAAGAAAAACCGAAGTAGAAAAATCTTTTTGAGTAAGAACGAAGCCAACTAACAAAAGCATTATGCCAACTGCGCCAAGAACGCTTTTGTCGTCATCTTCTGGTTTAGAATTGTACTTAGCAAAAAAATTTGCTAAAAAAATTACAAGCGTAAATTTTACAACTTCAGAAGTTTGCAATGTAAATCCGCCAAACGGAATTTTTATCCAACGACGTGCGCCGTTTCGTTCTACAGATAATGGTTTTATATACGTACAAATGCAAAGAATTATTGTAACAGCTAAAATTGCAGGAATTGCTTTTTTAATTTGTTCCATTGGTACAAGCGAAAAAACTAAAAATCCGCCAAGACCAACAAGAATGCAAATAAGCTGACGGCGCACAAAATAGAACGAATCGTTAAAAAATCTAGAACCCGCCGACTGAGAGCAAAAATACAAAGTAAAAAGTCCAAATCCTAGCATAAAAATAACAGCAACAAGAAAACTGTAGTCGCTTTTGCTATATTTAGAAGCAGGACGATTTATATTAAATGTATAATCTCCCATTTAGTTTTCCTCTTTAGCATTTTTAGAAATTACTGGAATAACACGTTCCAAAGCAATTCCTCTGCTAGCTTTTATTAAAATAACGTCTTCGTTTTTTGCACAAGAAAGAACTTCTTTTCCAACTTCGTTTATTGAGTTTTCATCAGAGTTTGGAAAATATTTTATATTTTTAAAGCCTAATTTTTTTGCAAAAGCAAAGCCACTTTCCATTTCTTTTCCAACAAGAACAATTAAGCGCGGTTTTGATTCAACTGCTTTTTGCAAAACTTTTTCGTGCTCTTCTTTAGATTTTTCGCCAAGTTCAAGCATATCGCCTAAAATATAAATTTTGTCGCTTTTGTCGCTTTTTGCGTTTTCTTCGCTTTTGTCGCTCTTTGCGTTTCCTTCGCTTTTGTCGCTCTTTGCGACTTGTTCGCTATTCTCGCCCGAACCTAAAGTAGAACAAAAACTTAAAACGCTTTGCATAGAATCTGGATTTGCGTTGTAGCAATCTTTTATAAGCGTAACGTTTACATTTGTTTTTAGCGCAATTTTTAATATTTCCATTCTGCCGTTTACAGAAGAAACATTTTCCAATCCATTTTTAATTTGAACTGCACTAAGTCCAAGTGCTTTTCCAACTGCACAAGCGCAAAGAGCATTTCTGTAATTATAAACTCCAGGATTTTTTAAATGAATTTCTATTCCATCTAAAGAAAATTCAGTTCCCAAAAGTCCTAAATCTTTAATAAATTTTACGCCAGATATTTTTTCTGAAACAGAATTTCCAAAATAAACAATTTTTCCTACAATATTTTCGCTTAAAAAATCCTTAAAATCATCTTCTGCAGGAATAAAAGCAATTCCGTCTTTTGGAATATAATTGAAAATTTTTCGCTTTTCTTCTGCAATATTTTTTCTGCTTCCTAAAATTCCAATATGAGCCGTTCCAATATTTGTAACAACAGCGTATTTTGGCTTTAAAACAGAAGCAATTTCGCCAATTTCATTTTTTCGGTTCATTCCCATTTCAAAAACGCCAACTTCGTTTTCTGGGCGAATATTAAAAACAGAAAGCGGAAGTCCAGTTTCCGAATTAAAGTTTCCTTTAGTATAAACAACGTTATATTTTTGCTTTAACACAGAAACAATCATTTCTTTTGTTGTAGTTTTTCCGCTAGAACCAGTAATTCCCACTTTTATAAGATTAGGAAACTTTTCTACATAAGCGCGAGCGGCATCTTGCAAAGCAGATAATGTATTTTCTACTGCAAAAATGCAAACATTTTCGTACTTTTTAGAAAGTTCGCTATATTTTTCTAAATTATTATTTAATTCGATATTTGCAATAAAAATAACAGTTGCGCCACTTTCTATTGCTTGGGGAACATATTTGTGTCCGTTTTGAACACTTCCAATAAGAGGAACAAAAAGAGAACCTTTTACAACATTTCTGCTATCTGTAGCAACAGATGTAAAAGAAAAATTTGCTTTGTTTTTTTCTAAGCCAATAAATTTTCCATTTATGCTAGATAAAGTTTCTTCAAAATTTAACAAAGACATTTATCTTTTCCCCTATAAAAAGTCAAGAAGAAAGTTTCAACTTTCAATTGACTTTTTAAGCGTTTCTGCAATGAAATGAAGAAACGCAGTAAATAAGCAAGTTTGCAACGCAAACTTGGCAAGATAAAAACCGACGCTATTTTAGGTGGTTTTTATTTTTTTCTCAAATATTTATTTTTTCGAACCATTCATTTCTACGCGAACAATATCTTCAGATTCAGCTTTGTGCATTCCAAGCTCTTCTGTAGCAATTTTTTCTATTCTATCCGTAGTAGAAAGAAGACTTATATCGCTAACAAGCTTTTTATTTTGCTCTATAAGCCGTTCTTGCTTAGCTTCCAAATCTGCAATTTCGCGCGAAAGGTCCGCATATCTTTTAGTTTGAACGGCATAAGCAATTAGCAAAGCAGGAATTGCAGCCGCAAGAACGCAAACTCCGATTTTGTAAAAAATATTCTTAATACCGTTTTCCATTAAAAACCTTCAACTCCTAAAAGATGAAATTCCGTTGCATTTCTTAACTTTCGTACAACACGCAACTTTGCACTTCGCGAAGGAGAATTTTTCCTAACTTCTTCGTCGCTTGGTCCAACCGGCTTTTTTGTTAAAATTTCAGCACAAGGCGTTCCTCCGCAACGACATTTTGCAACTTCTGGCGGACAAACACATTGCTTTCCAAGATTCCTAAAATAATTTTTAACAATTCTGTCTTCTAGCGAATGAAAAGTTATTACGCCAAGTTTTCCGCCAACATTCAGAACGTTAAAAGCATTATGCAAAGCATCAGGAATATGCTTAATCTCGCTGTTAACTGCAATTCTTAATGCCTGAAAAGTTCTTGTTGCCGGATGAATTGCACCATAACGGTAATTAGACGGCACAGCATTAAAAATTATTTCAGCAAGCGTTTTAGAAGATTCAATTCTTCCGCCATTCCTTGCTTGCACAATTGCGCGAGCAATTCGCCGACTGTATTTTTCTTCACCATAAAGGTAAATAAGATTTGCAAGTTCCTCTTCTTTTTTGCCGTTTACAATATCGGCTGCCGATTCTTTTTCCGAATTCGGATCTAGCCGCATATCAAGAGGTTCATCATATCTAAACGAAAAACCACGTCCAGAACGCTCATAATGAAACACAGAAATTCCCAAATCAAAAAGAATTAAATCTGGTTTCGGAAATTCAGCTGGATACGACGCATAAAAATCGTTGAACCAGCCATTATAAAAATGCATTCTATTACCAAACGGACTAAGTCTTTCTTTAGCACGTTTTTGAATAACAGAATCTGCATCAATACCAATAATATTAAGGGTTTTAAATTTAGAAAGAAAAGCCTCGGAATGTCCGCCTTCGCCCAAAGTAGAATCCACCATCCAAGCGTTTTTTTCGTAAGGTTCGCCTATTGGACTAAGATATTCTAAGCAAGGTTTTAACAAAACCGGCGTATGAACAATTTCCAAATTTTTCCCCTTTTAATTTTGTATTAAAATTTAAGCTCAGTTCTACTAAGTGTCTATTTTTTTTGTATCTTTGAAAATAGCGTCATTGCCGTGCTTGACACGGCAATCTATAATAAATAGATTATCGGGTCAAGCCCGATAATGACATTTTTTTCAGTTAAAATGTCAAACAAAGCCAAAATTTACTTAAAAACTAATATTTTTAAACTGTTCACTTGCTTCTAGCATTTTATCTTCAGTTAAAGATAAATAATTTTCATAAGCAGAAGAATCCCACAGTTCAATAAATTTTTGCTCAGCAAGAAAAACGCAATCTTTAGATAAAGAAGCGTATTCTCGTAAACTTTGTGGAATAGAAAGGCGACCAGACTTATCAAATTCAATTTCTTGAGCCGGCGCAATAAAACGCCGCATAATAATTCTGTTCTGTTCACTAAATGGGGAAGCATTTGCCATCATTTTAGATGACATGCTTTCCCATTCTTCAGGAGTAAAAAGCCACAAACATTTATCAATCGCTTTTGTAACAATCATAGTGTTTGCGGAAATTCCAGCACGAAGTTTTGCAGGAAACATTACGCGTCCTTTTTCGTCTAGCGTATTTTTGTATTCACCTGTAAGAAGTTTCATGCCATTTTCTTCCACTTTTTACTACTTTTTCCCACTTAACTACCATTTTATTCAATAAAATCATAAAGTCAACAGCAAATTTTGCCGATAATAAAAAAATTTTTTTACTTTTTGATTTTTTTCCAACATAGATGTATAGTAAGAAACGTAAACTACTGACCGTAAGTTAAGGTTGAATGTATAGTTTTAGTACAAAACAATAAAAATTATCTGTGCGGAGCAGAAACCGGCTTTTGCGAACACTTTGAGGGCTGAGGTTGCGTAGCAACCGGTAAGATAAAATTCCTTACAGCCTCAACCGTGTGTAGCAAAAACGGATTTCTGCGTAAGCACAGATAATTTTTATTCCTTGCAAATAAAACTAAATATTCAACCTAACGAACAAAAACTATGATAAACACGTACAAAGAAAGCAGTCTTCACAAAACTTTAAAAGAACTTTACGCACTAAACGAAAATGCAAAAACGGAAGTTTCTTGTGACGGTCATATTTACGACATTCTTACAAAAAAAGGAAATGTAATAGAAATTCAAACTTTAAACTTAGGAAAACTTTTACCTAAAATTCAAGACGCACTATCAAAAGGCAGAAAATGCAAAATAGTTCATCCTATAATTATTAGTAAAACAATAGAAACTTACGACAAAAACGGCAAACTTCTAAAAAAATCAAAAAGCCCAAAAAAAGAAAATGAATACACTTTGCTAAAAGACCTTACCGGAATTTTTCCATTGCTTTTAGAAAAAAACTTTTGCTTAGAAGTCCCATTTATAAAAATGACAGAAAAACGTCAAAAAACCGAAAAACCAGAGCAGTCAGAAAACAAAAGACGAAGATTTAAAAAAGATTGGCAAAAAATAGACAAAAAATTAAACGAAATTACAGAAACAAAAACATTTTCTAGTAAAAAAGATTACTTAGCACTTTTGCCAGAAAAGTTGCCACAAACATTTACTGTAAACGATATTCGCTCGCAACTAAAAAACGATAACACAAAACCAAAAAACGCGCCACTTTACGCAAACTTAATTGCTTGGCTTTATGTAAGAATGAATATATTTAAAGAAGTTGGAAAAGTAGGAAACGCTAAAATTTATTGTATAGCTAAATAGGTGCTCCCGCAGATTTACGCACCGAAGGTCGCCGAAGGCAACAAAGTTTCGTTAGCAGATAACCGCAGATTTTTTTTATAAAAAAAGGTGCGTCCAAAAAACGCACCTTTTTATTTACTAAACTAGCAAATTACCAAGCATCAGACATATCGTCTTCGTCGTGGTTTTCAATATCGTAAAGGTCAGTTACGCAACGAAGGTCATCTAAGTACATATAGTAAGTACCACGAGCAAGCATAGGATTACAATCTACGCGGAAACCAACAATGCGAAGTCCAGGTCGGTCGCCATAATATGCGCTATGCTGAACAATTCCATGTTCGCCATCTGGGCTAGGAGGAACTACGCAAGTAAGTTTTTTCCAACCGCTAAAACCAAGCGAACCCATGTAAAGTTCGTAATTACGTCCAAAATAGTCCTGAATTAAAAGATTTAATGTATGATCTTGGTTACGTCCGCAAACCCAAACAGAAATTGTTTTTGCAACACCTTCAATAGGAATTGGTCGCTGAGCATTAATATAAAATGAATTTACACCACGTCGGAAAAATTCAACTTTTACACCAAGAACTTGTGTATCTTCTACATTTTCTTCGCCTTCCAAAGGTTCTTTCATTGCAGGCGAACCTGTAAAATTTCGTGCAGAAATTACACCATAATCTGGCGACATATGAACAAACCAAGAACCGTCGCGTTCAAATTTATCCAAAGAAATTTGGCGCAAAGCCTGCATTGCAGAATCATTGCCTACAGTTTCTGGATTAGGATCTTCAACAATACTGTTCTGAGCAAAAACAGCACAAGCAGCTGCCGCTACTAAAACTGACAAAATGAACTTTTTCATTATTACTTAGCCTCCGCAGTAGAAGTTGATGAATTAGAACCAGAATTATTATTTGTATTTTGCGCTCCAGAACCTGTTTCTGCATTGCTAAAATCCTGATCTTGCAATTCATAGCCATCAAAAATGAATGACAAAGAGTTAGAAACGTATTTTAAATTATCAAAGTAAATTGTAAAATCGTCTACATATTCAGCAGCATCTGAACGAACTCTAAATCCAACAAAAGAAAGATTTCTTGGACCAGAGCGAAGGCGTGAATGTTGTGTTACCCAACCAGGGATTTTTACAATTACGTTTTTCCAACCATTAAAGCGCATATTGCAAACTGGGAAAACGTGAACACGTCCGTTTGCATCGCGAAGCATAACTTCTAGGTAATAAAGGTAATTTGCGCCCCAAACCCAGAAATCAAGATGGTCAACAGTTCCAATAAAAGGAATTTCAAAGTTCTTTCCATCTTTTGTAGGAATAATTTCCATCCAGTTGTCGCCTTTTCTATTATATGCAACATTTACACCAAGAACCTTAGGTTCTGTATCGCCTTTTTGCAAAACTTTTAAAGAGTTCGGAATTCCACTAAAGTAAGAAAACTTCGGATAACCGTCTGCAACAAAGCGGCTTGCATTAACAGTCCAATTCCAGCTGTAAGATTCGCCCTCTACATAATAATTTTGTTCTCCGTCAGAATCAAAACTGTCCATTAGAAAAGATTCCGCGCTTCTTGAGTTTGGCTGGCTGAATGCCGGAATACAAAGCGCAAAAAGCAACGCAAGATTTACAAAGACTTTCAAGCCCTTTTTCATGTAAAACTCCTTATACATATTACATTCCGAAATTGGAATGTCTCATTCAAGATTATCGGAATAAATATCAAGAAAAATTATACTTTTTTAGCATTTTGCAAAATAAAATATAAACAAAATACCAACTCAGATTATATTTTATGAGCGTGCTCTTGTCAAATATAAAAAAATGGTTTGCAAACATTCATTAAATATAACTTTTTAGCGCAATACAATAAAAATTGACAAACAATGAGGAAGTTGCGCCGATGGAAACATCTGCACAAGTGAGTAAGTAATATTATAATAGCCTGAAATTCGAGTTTTATTGGTTCAGCAAAATTGTCTGTGCTTACGCAGAAATCCGTTTTTGCTACACACGGTGCAGGCCGCATAGGAAACCTATATAACGGCTGCTTCGCAGCCCGGCCCTGCAAGTGTTCGCAAAAGCCGGTTTCTGCTCCGCACAGACAATTTTTATTAATTTGCATTAAAACTCGACATTTAGGCTATTAATAATTTTGAATGTTGAACAAACAACGTTTTTATTTTACTATATTGGCAAATGAAATTACTAAGGAGTAATTAATATGTTCAGTTACAAAGACATTGGGCTCGTAAATTCTAAAGACATGTTCCAAAAAGCGTTAAAAGGTCATTATGCTATTCCTGGCTACAACTTTAACAATATGGAACAAATGCAGGCTATTATTCAGGCTTGTGTTGAAACAAAATCACCTGTAATTCTTCAGGTTTCTAAAGGTGCGCGCGCTTATGCGGATAAATATATTCTTCGCAATATGGCTCGCGGTGCAGTTGAATATGCTCACGAACTTGGTTGCGACATTCCGATTGTTCTTCATCTTGACCACGGTCCAAGCTTTGAAGTTGCAAAAGACTGTATTGATAACGGATTTTCTTCTGTAATGATTGATGGTTCTGCTCTTCCTTACGAAGAAAACATTAAACTTACAAAACAAGTTGTTGAATATGCGCACTCGCAGAAAGACTACGTTACAGTAGAAGCTGAACTGGGAGTTCTTGCTGGTGTAGAAGACGAAGTTAGCGCAGCAGAAAGCCATTACACAAAACCAGAAGAAGTAATTGACTTTACTTCTAAAACTGGCTGCGATTCTTTGGCTATTTCTATTGGAACTTCGCATGGTCGTTGTAAATTTACTCCAGAACAGTGTACACGCCGCGAAGACGGAACTTTAGTTCCACCACCACTTGCATTTGATGTTCTTGAAGCTATTGAAAAGAAACTTCCAGGATTCCCAATCGTTCTTCATGGTTCTTCTTCTGTTCCTGTTGAATATGTAAAAATGATTGAAAAATACGGTGGAAAAATTCCTAACTCTGTTGGTATTCCAGAAGAACAACTTAGAAAAGCCGCTTCTTCTGCTGTATGCAAAATTAATATTGACTCTGACGGTCGTTTGGCTATGACTGCTGCAATCCGCAAAGTTTTTGCAGAACAGCCAGATGTATTTGATCCACGTCTTTATCTTGGTCCTGCACGCGATGAACTTAAGAAAATGTATATGCACAAAAATATTGATGTTCTTGGTTCAGCAGGTCACGCTTTAGACTAGAATAAGTGGTCATTGAGGCTCTCGAAATGACCAAATAGCTAAAAAGAACTCCCGCAGATTT
>CAZJOU010000015.1:0-2236 GCA_964547685.1 uncultured Treponema sp.
CAAGAAAACGAAAAAGAACGCCAAGCGCAGCAAAAAGCGCAAGAAGAAGAACAAAAAGCACTTGCTAAGGCTGCCGAAGAGCAACGAAAAAAAGAAGAAGCGGCAAGAAAAGCTGCGGAAGAAGAACTTGCAAAGAAAAATGCAAAATTAAAAGCAGAAATTGCTTCCGTAAACGATTCAATTCAGCAAGGAAAAGCGGCTTTGAACCGCGGCAGCATAGATTCCGCACTAAAAAACTTTTCTGATGCGCAAAGTAAACTTCCAGTTTCGGACGGAGAACCAGCATTTTCTGCTAGTAAAGATGCAGAAATGGCAGGCGCACTTTACGATGCTTCGCTAACGGCTTCTAGCCCAGAAGATAAGAAAAAGTTGCAAGATGCTGCAGTAGATTACGCTTCTAAAGCTGTTGCTTTGGACCCGAAAAATGCGGAAAGTCAATATATTTTAGGAATGGACGCATTTGACAAAAAAAATTATCAAAAAGCACTTGAACATTTAACAAATGCAACTGCGAACGACACAAAAGGAAATTATCTTTATTGGTACAATCTTGGTCGCGTTCAATATATGATGAAGAAATTTTCAAATGCGAAATCTTCTTTTACAAAAGCATGTCAACTTAACGGAAATTTTGCTCCGGCTCGTTATAATCTTGGACTTACAAACAATAGATTAAATGATTCTAAATCTGCTTTGGCAGAATTTAGAAGAGCGCACGATATTGACCCGCGCCACGAAAGGTCATACTTGGAAGAAGGAAGAATTTTAGCTAGCCAAAAAGATTATGCAGGCGCAATTACTGCGTATCAAAATGTTTTAAAAATCAACAATACAAACCGTTCTGCATTAAATGAACTTGGTTCTGTTTACTATCAAGCAGGAAAATTGTCGGAAGCAGAATCTACATTTAAACAATCGCTTGCAATGCTTGCTTCTGGAACAGATGATTCTATGACGTATTACAATCTTTCTACAGTTCTGTTTGAAGAAGATAAAGTTTCTGACGCACTTACTTATGCAAAAAAAGCGTACGATTCTTGCGGACAAATTACAAATAAAGTTAATCGCGCGAATGTAATTTACAATTATGCGCTTATGAGCGAAAAATCTGGAAATTCGGATATTGCAATTCAAAAATATGCAGAAGTGTTGCAATACAATCCAAATCACTTAAAAACTTTGATTAATTTAGGCGTAATGTATATGAATATGACGCCACCAGATACAGAAAACGCCTTGCAACTTTTTGCAAAAGCGTATGCGCAAGATAAAAATAACTTTGAAGTAAACAATAACTTAGGAAGTGCGTATCTTTCGCTAGAAGATTATGAAAACGCAATAAAATATTTTCAAAATGCGCTTAAAATTCAGCCAAAAAATAACGAAGTTCGCTATAATTTAGGGCAAGCATTTGCTTCGTCAAAACAGTTTGATAACGCAAAAACTACTTATGTTCAGGTTCTACAGCAAGATGCAAATAATTGGGACGTTTACATTGAACTTGCAAAAGTTTGCATGGCTTTAGGAGATAACGAAAGCGCAGAAAAATATCTAACAGTTGTGCAAATAAAAAATCCTTCGTATAAAAAAGACGAAGTTGATTCTTTGCTTGCTTCGATTAAGGGGTAGAAGAGCAGAACTCATATTTAGCAATAGATTCCCGTGTCAAGCACGGGAATGACAGTTTTGTGGATTAGGTGTATCGTTTACGAAGTGCGCGCAAGCAACCCCCGTAGATATAGCATAAGATCATTTCGACAAGCTCAATGACCAGTGGATTCCGCTATTCCGTGCGGCGTACTAAATGGAAAAGATTTTCCCTTGTTATTGTTGTGTAACAAGGGCGACCGTGCGGACAATGCGGATCTTTTAGTTCTAATGCAGCGCGCGCAATTTTTTCGGCGGCTGCATCTTCTAAAATTGTTCCGTCCTTTACGGCGGCTTTACAAGCAGTGCTTGCAACAATTGCGTAAATTAAATCTTTTGGATTTTCTTTTATGTCTAGCAAAGAATGGTAAAGGTCTTCTTCTGTGCCTTTCCAACGTTCTTGCAAAGTTGTAAATTCCCAGCGACCATTTCCCTTGTTTTCGCAAGTAAATCCGACTTTTTTAAGTTCATCTTTTATGCTTTCTAAATATTCATCATCTTTTTTTGACGAAGTTTCTATTACATACGGAATTAGCAAAGTTTGGCTTTTATTTGGATTTTTCATAATTTCGTCAAAAATCATTCTTTC
>CAZJOU010000015.1:2336-19477 GCA_964547685.1 uncultured Treponema sp.
GTTTTTCCAGAATATGCAGAAATTGCTTTATTTACAAAATCAGTTATTTCTTTTGTTTGTCTTTCTTTTTCGGTAATTTGTGCATTTTTTTCTTGAATTCCAGTTGATTTTTTTGAATCAAAAGTAGGGGAAGTAAAGAAATCTGTTTTTTCGTAACTTGCTTGTTTAGAAGCGTAAGCTGTCCAAGAGTTTAGCGGATTTTCTTTTGTCATCATACTTTTTGTGCTAGAAGTTCCACCAAAAAATTTTGAACGCATAGAACTTGTATTTATTGTTCCCGAAAAGTTTGAAAAGTTAGAACTTGGTCGTTCTTCTACAATTTTTAGCGCTTCTTCTGCAAGATTTTCCGGGGCAAAAAGAGTTGTTTCGCTTTTATCTTCGTCTTTTTTTAAAAGAAGATTTTTTTTCATTGTGCGGTTTGTGTAATCACTAAAAAAATTTCGCACAGTTGTACTTATTCCGTGATGAATGCTTGAAATATCCTTAAAACGCGCTTCTTTTTTTGCAGGATGAATATTAAAATCAACTAAAGCTGGATTAATTTGAATAAAAACGGCCGCAACTGGAAAAGTTCCATTTGGAAAATAACCTTGTCCGCCATATTCTATTGCTTGCACAAGTGAATATTCTTGAATTCTTCTGCCATTTACAAAAATGTAAATATCTTTTTTGTTGTTTCTGTAAACTCCGGGTTCGCCAATAACTATTTTAAAAGACCAATCTGGCTTTGTTCCACCAGAAGTTCCTTGAATTAAATTAAAAAGCGAAATTGATTCTTTAAATTCAAAAGCTTTTACAAAACGTTCTTGCAAAGATTGACCTTTTGGCAAATCCAATTTTACTTCGCCATCTTGAACAAAGCGAAAAGAAATGTTTGTGTTCGGAATTGATTTTTCTACAAATGTGTTTTTGCACATAAGACTTTCGGAAGCTGGACGTTTTAAAAATTGTCGCCTTGCAGGAAAGTTTTCAAAAAGTCCTTCTGATTGAACAATTGTTCCTTCTAGTTGCGTTGCGTTTTCTATAATGTGATCTTCTGTAATAGAAGCGCGCATTTTATATCCGCCAGAAATTATAGAAAGTCTAGAAACTGCTGCAATGGAAGAAAGAGCTTCGCCGCGAAAACCTAGTGTAGACAAATTTAATAAATCTGTTTCCGTTTTTATTTTGCTTGTTGCGTGCGGACGGGCGCAATTTTCTAAATCGTCTTTGGTCATTCCAGAACCGTTGTCTACAACACGAATTTTTTCTATTCCGCCGCTAGCAATTTCTACAATTATATTGTCTGCTCCTGAATCTATTGCGTTGTCCATAAGTTCGCGAACAATAGCATTTGGGCGGTCAATAACTTCGCCGGCTGCAATTTTTCGCGCAACTTCTGGATTTAGCGTTCTTACAGGATTTTCTTTACTCATGCTTTTCCTTTTTCTTGTACATTGGTTTCGATAGGCTAAAACCACCGCAAATTATTGTCTTGTTCCTCTTTCTGGCTCGCCGGCACTTCCTTCGCTACCAACTGCCGAAAATAAATCCATTTGTGGCGGAACATTGTTTTTTGAATCTGGCTGATTCATTAAAATTTGAATTTTTCCTTCAATTTTATCAATTTCGCTTTCCATTCCGCGCGCAAGTTTTATTCCTTCTTCAAAATCTTTAAGCGCATCTTCTAGCGAAATGTCGCTACGTTTTATATCTTGCGAAAGTCGTTCAAGATTTGCTAAGTTTTCTTCAAATTTTGCCATTTTTCCTCCAAAACTACTATTCTACAGTTTGAACAGAAGCCGTTATTTTTCCTTTTGCAGGAACTATTTCTAGTAAATTTCCAGTTAAAACATCAGAACTTGAATGAATTATTTTTCCTGTTTCTTTATTTCTAACCATTGAATATCCGCGATTTAATATTGTTTGTGGACTTGCATTTTCTAAAATTGTTATGCAGTTGTCAATTTTTTGCCTTGTGTCGCGAAGTCTGTCTGTAATATTTTGAAAAAGTGCGTCTTTTGCATTATCAAAGCGCGCTAAAAGCGGCTGTTCAATAGAGCGAAACTGAAGTTCTAAATTTTGCGGATCAAAACTTTTTATCATAAGTCTTGTTTTTTCAACTTTAGCTTTAATTGCGTCGTAAAGTAATTTAGAATTCTGTTCAATAAATTGAATTACAGAAGAAAGTTCTGGAACAACAAGTTCTGCCGCAGCAGATGGTGTTGGTGCGCGTTTATCTGCGGCAAAATCGCTTAAAGCCCAGTCAATTTCGTGTCCAACAGCCGAAACTACTGGAATTTTGCTTTCGGAAATTGCGCGAACAACAATTTCTTCGCTAAATGGAAGCAAATCTTCTAGTGAACCGCCACCACGCCCAACAATTAGAACATCGCAAAGATTTTCTTGATTTGCAATTTTTATTTGCTTTGATATTGTTTCTGCCGCTTCTGAACCTTGCACAACTGCTGGAAGTACAATTACAGAAACGCATTTATTTCGTCTTTTTGTAATTTGCAAAATGTCGCGCAAAGCGGCACCAGTTGGACTTGTTACAATTCCAATTGTTTTTGGAAATTGCGGAAGTGGCTTTTTTTTACTTTCTGCAAAAAGACCTTCGGCATTAAGTTTGTTTTTTCGATCTTGCAACATTTGTAAAATTGCGCCTTCGCCACTAGCCACCATTTTTGTAATATTTATTTGATATTTTCCCTGAGCGCCGTAAACAGTAAGTTTTCCTGTACATTGAACTTTAAGTCCATCTTGAACTTTAAAATTTAGGTAATTTGCATAACCGCGAAACATTACCGCACTTATTTGGTTTGTAGAATCCTTTAGCGTAAAATAAAGATGTCCTGTAGAATTAGGCCGAAAATTAGAAATTTCACCTTCAATAGTAATTTGCGGAAAAGTTCCTTCTAACATATCTTTTATAATCGAATTAATTTCAGAAACAGAAAAAACTTTGTCAGAAGAAAATAACTGCGAGTTCATGTTTTTAATTTTATATTTTAAAAGTAACTTTTTCAACAACGCAATAATTATTTTATTATGAGATGTTATCTTTTTTCCGATAATAAACTGATGAAAACTCTTGTAATTTTATTTGCCGATTTTAAATCTATTCACATTTTTGATAAGGCTTTTGACGGAAAGTCTGCGTTTGAACGAAGTTTAATTTGGGCAAACGACATAATAAAAACAAAAGAAGCTGGCGAAAATTCTGAAATTGAAGTTTTTGCTTTTGATAAAAATTTTCAAAAGTGTAAAGAAGAAATTGCTAATTTAAAAATTAAGGCAGACATTTTTAAAAAAGAAAATTGGACAGTTTCTGAACTTTTTGAATCTTTTAGTGAACTTTCAAAACAAAAAAAAGCGGACACAATTTTATTTGCTTTTGCAGATTGTCCATTTTTAAATGTTGAGCTTACAAACGAAATTCTTTCTACGCATAGCGAATGTAAAGCGGAATACACTTTTCAAGATGGTTACGCAGATGGTTTAGCGCCAGAAGCACTTAATTCTGGAACTGCCACAATTCTTGCAGAACTTTCTAAAAAAAATGCACTTTCTATTGGAAATAAAAATGTTTCAAGAACAAGCATTTTTGATCTAATTAAAACCGATATAAATTCATTTGAAGTTGAAACTGTTATTTCCGATGAAGATTTTAGTCTTTTAAGAATTAATTTTAATTGTGCAACAAAACAAGATTTTCTTTCGTGCAAAGCAATTTATGAAAGCGAAAAAGAGCAAATAAATGAAAAATCTGCTTTGCAAATTTCAAAAGAAGCAAGCATAAATCCAAAAGTATTAAAAACAGTTCCAGCATATTATCAAATTCAAATTACAGATAAAGTTTCTACAAAAGTTATTTATCATCCAGACGAAATGGAAAGTTTAAATGGAAAAACTTTTATGCCATTAAAAGATTTTAAGGCACTTGTAAAAAAGATTTCTGATTTTTCTGAAACTGCGGTTGTAAGTCTTTCTGCTTGGGGCGAAGCAATTTTACATCCGGATTTTATAGAGTTTGTAAAAACTTTACTTTTAGAAAAAGGACTTTCTGTTTTAATAGAAGGCGATTTTTGCGCTCTTACAGAAGAAATGTGCAAAGCAATAAAAAATATTTCTGATTCTGTTTGTGAGCGCGAAGACGGCGGAAAGAATATTCCTAAAATTATGTATTTAGTAACTTTAGACGCTTTTACAGAAGAAACTTATAAAAAAATTCATTTAGGAAATGCGGAAAGTTTTGAAAAATCAAAGGCCGCGGTTTCGCTTTTACAAAAATATTTTCCAGAAAACGTTTATGCTCAATTAACTAGAATGAACGAAAACGAAAGCGAATTAGAACAATTTTTTAGATTTTGGAACGAAAAATCATCGCCAACAAACGGAAACTTTACAATTCAAAAATATGACAACTGTTTTGGTTCTTTGCCAAACAGAAAACCAGCCGACCTTGCTCCGTTAGAGCGAAATGTTTGCTGGCATTTACGACGCGATATGACAATTCTTGTAAATGGCGATGTTCCTTATGCGCGCGGAAAATTAAAATCAGATATTTTAGGAAACGCTTTTAGCGAAAATTTGGAAGAAATTTGGAAAAAAACAGATTCCGAAGTTCAAAAACAAATAAACCATGATTATTCTGGAAAATGTAGGGATTGCGATGAATACTATATCTTCAACTTTTAACGAATACGAAATAAATAGAACTGTACTTTGGGGACGACAAACAAATCCGGAAGCTACGCTAGATATTTCTGCAATTTTATTAAATACAAGCGGAAGTCACTTAAAAACGCAAGTTTTTGACAATCTTCTTCAATGTGGTTTTAAAACTATTGTTTCTGTTGAACCAGATTCAGAAAGCTTTAATATAGAAGAAATTTCGCGTCGCTATCCAACTGTAAAATTTGTTATTCCGCGCGAAAAAACTTCTGACGGAAATCTTATAAATGCTTGCGTTTCCGAAATTGATACAAAATATTTTTTAGTTCTTCGCGATTCTTTTAATATTACAAAAGGATTTTTAACAAAAAATCTTGCCGAAAATGTATTAAAAAGCGACTGTTTTTGCATTGTTCCGCGCTTAATAGACAAAAATGGCGTTTCTATAATTGTAAATTTCGTTCCGGCAGCTAAAAAAGGAAAATTTTTAATAAATCCAGAACAATCGCTTTCCGATGGACTTTCTACTTTATATCCTTTTGATTTTATAGGACTTTATAATCGCGAACGTTTTATAGAAATTGGCGGCTACGACTATAATATTGTTTCATCATATTGGCAAAATGTAGATTTAGCGTTGCGCGCTTGGCTTTGGAACGAAAAAATTCTTATAACAACAAAGTTTCAAATTTCTTATACAGAAGATGTTCCTATTGAACAAAGTGCGCTTGATATTTCTTATATTCAATTTTATTTAAAAAATATTCTTCCAAAATTTCGCGATGATCATGGAATTGTTCCGCGTTTTTCTTTTCTTAGATTTTATTTTAGAAGTAAATGTGGCATTTTTGAAGCTCGAGAACTTTATTCACAAGCAAAACAATGGATAAAAAAGAATCAGTTTAGATTTAAAAAAGATATACAATATTTAATTGAAAATTGGAATAATATAAATGAAGAATAAAAATATTCAAGAACTTGCAGTTATAATTCAATGTAGACTTTCTTCTAAAAGGCTTCCGGGAAAAGCATTAAAAAATCTTGGCGGAAAAACTGTATTTGAATGGACAATGGATTCTATGAAAAAAGTACAAGCCGGAGATTACATTGTTGTAACAGATAACGAATCTTATCCTAAATTAGAACCTTTGGCGCGAAAACACGGTTGGAAAATAATTTCTGGTCCTTTAGAAGACGTGCTTGAACGATTTTGTATTGCAATAAAAATGTTTGGTTGTAAAACTGTTTTGCGCGCAACTGCGGACAATCCTTTTCTTTTTTACGAAGCGGCAGAATCTTTAGTTGCGGAATATTTTAAGCAAAATCAAATTCAAAAATGCGATTATATGACTTGGACAGGACTTCCGCACGGAAGTGGCGTTGAAATTTTTAATGCAGAATCTTTATTAAAAGCGGCTTCCGAAACAGAAGAACCTTATGACCACGAACACGTTGGTCCTGCACTTTACAATCATAAAAATTGCTACACAAGTCTTTTTTACAAAGCGCCTTCGCGTTTTTATTATCCAGAACTTAGAACAACAATTGACACTTTGTCTGATTACAGAAGAGCTGTTTCTGTTGTTTCAAAACTTTCTGGCGGAATTGCTCCAAAAGTTCCATATTCAACAGAAGAAATAATTTCCGCTTTTTCAGACCCAGAAGTTCACGATACAATTTTATTTTTCCCAACAACGCAAAAAGGAAACGGAACTGGACATTTAAGACGTTGTCTTTCTTGTGCAAAAGAAACAGACGGATTTGTTTATATTCCACAAAATCCAGAATTAGAAGAAACTGAACAAATTGTAAACGAATATATTTCAGAAGGATTAAAACCGTATCAAATTATTCACACTTTTCCAGAACCAAACGAATTTGCTTTAATTGTTGCAGACCTTTTTAAAATGGAAAAATCTACAGCAGAAAAATTAAGAAGTTCGTCTGTTCTTTTAGACATTGATGATGGCGGAAACTTTTATAATTATAGCGATTTTCTTTTAGATATAATTCCATCATTTGGAATAGAACGAAAAGCAAATTTAACCGAAGAAGGCTTTATAAAAAAGCCACAAAATACAAAAAAATCTAGTCCTAAAGAATTTAATTCAATTTTAGTAACGCTTGGCGGCGAAGATCCAGCAGGACTAACAATGGACGCAGTTCGATATTTTTCTGCATTAAATAAAAAGGTAACTGTAATTTCTGCGCAAAAAGAAGCGTTACCAACAATTCCAAACGTAACTTTTGTTCAACCTATAAAAAATTTGCGCGAAAAACTTTTTGAATATGATTTAGTTGTAACTCATTACGGACTTACTGCTTTCGAAGCATTAGCGGCTGGCTGTGCCGTTGTTTTGCTACCAACTTCAAAACTTCACGAAAACCTTGCGCAAAAATATAAATTTGCAACAATTACTGCGGAAAATCTAAAAAAAGAGCCTCCAAAAGATTTCTTTTCTAATTCAGAACGCTTTTTCCCTAAGGAAATTACAGAAAAAATTTGCAAAAAACAAGAAAATCTTTCTGCTTTTATAAAGAAAATTTCGCACGGAAAACGTTATTTTTGCCCAATTTGCGGAAAAAACGAAAATTTAGACGAAGTTGTTGCGCGCACTAGCGAAAGAACTTTTCGCCGTTGTTCAACTTGCAAAATAATTTACATTTCTTGGAATTCTGCTCTTCCTATGAAGTACGAAAAAGAATATTTTGCAGAACAATATAAAAATCAATATGGAAAAACTTATTTAGAAGATTTTGATTCAATAAAACAAAATTCTGTGCGACGAATTCAAGAAATAAACGGACTTGTAAAAATAAAAAATTTTTCTTCTCCGCGCATTTTGGATATTGGTTGTGCTTACGGACCTTTTCTTTCTGCTGCCCAAGATAATGGTTGGCAATCTTATGGACTAGATATTTCTAAAGATGCAGTAGAACACGTCCGACGAAAACTTTTTCTTCCTGCGGTTGTTTCCGCTTTTCCAAATTTTGATCCAGCATCTGAATTTGGAATAAATGAATTTGATGCAGTTACAATGTGGTTTGTAATAGAACATTTTTCAGATTTAAAATCTGTTTTACAAAAAGTTAGTTCCCTTGTAAAAAAGGGTGGAGTTTTCGCTTTTTCAACTCCATCTGCAGAAGGCGTTTCTGCTAAAAAAAATACTGAATCATTTTTTAAGAACAGTCCTTCTGACCACTTTTCTATTTGGGAACCTTCAAAAGCAAACGAAATTCTTTCTAAGTTTGGTTTTTCTGTAGAAAAAATAATTTCAACAGGACATCATCCAGAAAGATTTCCAAATGTAAAGCAACACAACTGGAAAAAAGGAAGTTTTATGTTTAACGCATATAATTCGCTTAGCCACATTTTAAAACTAGGCGATACATGCGAAATCTACTGTCGTAAAACAAAATAATTTACTTAAATGTCAAGTTTTTACGGTGAAACAATAAAAATTGTCTGCGCGGAGCAGAAACCGGCTTTTGCGAACACTTTGAGGGCTGAGGTTGCGTAGCAACCGGTAAGATAAAATTCCTTACAGCCTCAACCGTGTGTAGCAAAAACGGATTTCTGCGTAAGCGCAGATAATTTTGATGAATTACCAACTAAAACTTGACATTTAAGTAAAACACATAAACGTGGAAAAACTATGAAAGATTCTTTTTTAATTCTTGGCGCGGGTCTTATGCAAAAGCCGGCAATTCTTTCTTCTAAAGAACTTGGATTTAACACAATAGTTTTAGATGCAAATCCAAATGCAGAAAGCGTTCCTTTAGCAGATAAATTTTATAAAATTGACTTAAAAGACCGCGAAAAAATATTTGAATGTGCAAAAAAACTAAAAGAAAGCGAAAACTTAAAAGGCATTTTTACAGCGGGAACAGATTTTTCTTCTTCTGTTTCGTTTGCAGGCGAAAAACTTGGGTTTTCTTGCCATTCTTACGAATCAACGCTAAACGCAACCATAAAACCGCGAATGAGGCAATGTTTTGAACAAAATTCTGTTCCTTCGCCAAAGTTTTTTAGCCTAAAAGACAAAGAAATTACCAAAGAAAACGTTTTGCAAATTGTTCAAAAACTTAAATTTCCTTGCGTTGTAAAACCTGCAGATAATATGGGCGCGCGCGGTTGCCGAATGATTCGTAATGAAGAAGAATCTTGGTCATCTGTAAAAGTGGCAGCAGAAAATTCTAGAACAAAAACCGTAATCTTAGAAGAATATATGCAAGGACCAGAATTTTCAATTGACGCATTAATTTACAACGGAACAATGACAATTACAGGTTTTGCAGACCGACATATTTTTTATGAACCATATTTTATAGAAATGGGACACACAATGCCAACGAGCATAAGTGAAGATAAAAAAAACGAACTTATTTCTGCATTTGCAAAAGGCGTTTCTGCACTTGGTCTAACTTGTGGAGCCGCAAAAGCAGACATAAAATATACAGAAAAAGGCCCGCAAATTGGCGAAATTGCCGCTAGGCTTTCCGGCGGTTATATGTCAGGCTGGACTTTTCCGTACTCTTCTGGCTTAAATCTTACAAAACAAGCAATTTTAATTGCCGCCGGAAAAGAACCAACCGAACTTATAAAAGGTCGCATTCCATTAAAAATCAAAAACCAAGAATTTGAACTTTTCGATTTTCCGTCAAAAAAAGTAAGCGCAGAACGAGCGTGGATTTCTATTCCAGGAAAAATTGCTACTATTTCTGTTCCGAATCTGCGCGAATTGCCAAAAACAGTAAAAAAAATATTTCCGCGTCCAATAACGCAAGGCCAAAACGTAGATTTTCCACGAAATAATGTTCAAAAATGCGGAAACGTAATTACAGTTTCAGAAAATAGAAAAGAAGCAATTTTGCAAGCAGAAAAAACTGTTTCAAACGTTTTTATAAGATTATCGCCAAATAACGAAACTACAGAAAATTTTTTACTTTCAAAATCGTTACCAGACGAAAAAGGTTTTCCGCCAACAGCATTTAGCGCATATAAAAAATTAGAAAAAATAAATCTAAAAGGAAATATTCCAGAAAATTTTTCAGTTGTAAAAGATGCAGAAAAAATTCCAGAATTAAAAGAACTTTTAAAATCAGATGAAAAAGATTGGTCGTATTTAACAGTTTTTCAAGTTCTAGAAAAATTTGATTTTATTTGCAAAGAACATTCAGAACTTCCGCGCAAAAAATTTTGGTCTGCACTTTTAAAAGGTTCGCTTCAGGCTGCAATTTATGTTTCAGATTCTTGTACAAATTCCGAAAAATAAAGTATGAAAAAAGCAAATTTTTTGAACATTCTTATATTTTTAGTTTCACTTCCATTGTTTTCGGAACAATATCTTCTTTCTAAAAAAGCAGCAGAAAGCGGAATGACTCTTTATTGGGACACACTTTCTTCTTCTGGAATTATAGAAAAAAACGGACATCAAATTTCTTTTCAGGCGGATAATTCACTTTGCCTTTTAGACAGTTCCGCTTTAATAATTACAGACGCTCCAATAATAAAAGACGGAAACCTTTACGTTACAGACAATTTTATTTCTTCCGCAGAAGATTATTTTAAGTCTAGTGTAAATGCAGAAGGATTTAAAATTGGCGCAATTTTAATAGATCCGGGCCACGGCGGAAAAGACCCAGGCGCTTCTGGAACAATAAAAGTTAATGGAAAAACTGTAAAAGTTCAAGAAAAGGATGTTGTTCTAAAAATTGGAAAAACTCTTTATTCAAAACTAAAAGCCGCATATCCAGAAAAGCAAATTATTATGACGCGTTATGGAGACACATTTCCAAAACTTAGCGAACGAACAGATATTGCAAATAGCGTAAAACTTGCGCCAAAAGAAGCTATTTTGTATGTTTCTATTCACGCAAATGCTTCGCTAAACAAAGCGTCTAGCGGTTACGAAGTTTGGTATCTTTCGCCAGGTTACAGACGCACAGTTTTAGACAAATCCGCAGCCGATGGCGATAAATCTCTTTTTCCAATTTTAAATTCTATGATGGAAGAAGAATACACAACAGAAAGTATTTTAATGTCAAAATTTATTATGGACGGACTTTCTGCACAAATTGGAAATCAGTCAAAGGCTAGGGGAATAAAAGCGGAAGAATGGTTTGTTGTGCGAAACGCAAATATGCCAAGCGTTTTAATAGAAGTTGGCTTTGTTACAAACGAAAAAGAAGCGCAAAATTTAAATAGCGATTCGTACTTGCAAAAAATAGCGTTAGGAATTTATAATGGCGTAAGTGCGTTTGTAACGCATTTTGAACGTTCACGAGGATTTATATCAACAAAATGAAATTAAAAGTTCCTAAATTAGAAAAGTCGTCTTATTTTATTCTTGCATTTATTTTTTTGTATTTTTTTATTTCTTTAATGATTTGGATTGCAAAATTTCCAGGAATAAGACGAACATTTGTTTTTCAATCTTCGGATTCAGATAAATTTAGATTAGAAAGCCGTTATGTTCCTGTAAATCCGCCACAAGGAAAATATCAATATTACATAGAAGAATTACTTTTGGGTCCAATTTCTGAACATTGTAGCAGAATTTTTAATGCTGGAACAAAAGTAATAAGTTGTTCAAAAAAGAATTCTGTTCTTTATGTAAATCTTTCAAAAGAACTTTTACAAGCAGACGCATTTAATGCCGATTTTAAAAAGCAAATTGAACTTTTTACAATGAACGTAAAAAAGAATTTTCCTGCTATAAAAACCGTAGAAATTTTTATAGACGGAAAAGTTCCATTTGCAGAAAATAATTTGTAAAAACTGTCATTCCCGTGTTGTCGTGTCGTCATTCCCGTGTTGTCGTGTCGTCATTCCCGTGCTTGACACGGGAATCTCTTTTTTTAAATATTTCTTTAAGATTTATTTTTTTTACGTTGACAAAATACAACTCTTGCAAGATAATAGTAATATACAAGGCTACATCGAATTTTTAAAAGGAGCTTCTTATGAAGAGGACTTTTTCAATTTTAGCAGCAACTTTGCTGCTTGCTGGTGCTAGTGCTTTTGCTGAACAAAGCATTCTCATCGACTTTACTCAATTGGCTGCTGACTGCGTTTCTGACGAAGACGGAAACCCAACTCAAAATCAGCACACAATAATGGATTTCTCTACTTCAGCTGGTGCAACTTTTACAGAAGATCAAAAAGATCTTATGAAAACTTCACTTGCTCTTCCAGAATGGGAAGTTAGTTTGAATTCTTCTGCACGAACTGTTCAGAGTCTTGGACTTTCTACTGTTGTTGCCGCACCTGTAAAAGATAGCGCACAGGTTCCTTTTGCTGGTAGCGAAGTTATGGGTGTACGCGTTGTTTTCCCAGAATGGAATTCTAATGCTTATGCTTACATTCGCCCACCTTTCGAAATTCCTGCATACGAACCACTTGCTCAAGCAGATGAAAACGGAAATCGCCAGGAACCAACAGACGAAGAAAAGGCTAGTGGAAAAACACTTTTTGAAGATGGATACGGTGTTGTAAAAAATGTTGGAACAATCAAATCTATTAAAGTAACAACAATGGGTATGAATTATCCAGAAGGACTTTATGTTCTTCTTAAAGATAATGACAACATTGAACGTCGTTATTTTATGGGATATCTTGGTTTTGATGGTTGGAAAGAACTTGTTTGGAACAACCCTCAGTACATTTCAGAAATTCGTAACCGAGAAATTCGCGTATATCCAATTTATCCACGCGGAACTCCATTTGTAAAATTTACTGGTTTCCAAATTACTAGAGATGCAAATCATATTGGTGGCGACTATATTGGTTATTTCAAAGATGTTGCAATCATTTATGACAAAGCGCTTCTTACTTCTGACCGCGACATTGCCGATGAAGATCTTTGGGGAATTATTGGTAAAAAAGAATCTGCTCGCCAAGCAAACGAAATGGCTCGCTTTGGTAACAAACAGGTTGACCGTTTCCTTGAAAAATCTAAACAGGCAACAGAAGATCAGTTCACTTCTAGTTTAAATGAAGATTCAAATTCTAATGCACAGTCTACAGGTAGCGGTAGTTCAGCTGCAACTGCAGATGCAAAATAATTTGTATTTTTAGAATTATTAAAACCTCTCCGCTTGGGGAGGTTTTTTTATTTGTTAAAACAACTTTTGTGCTTTACAATTACTATATGTCAAATAAAAAACAAAGCAATTTCTATAATAAAATTCCAGATAAAAATAAAATTCAGCAAATTTATTTAAAATATGTGCCGATTTTTCAAGTTATTATGGAAAACATAAAACAAAAACTTCAGAAAAATATAAAACTTTCATCGCAACCAACATATAAATCAAGAATTAAAAGTTTTGATTCATACTATAAGAAAGTTTTGCGCCAACATCCAGAAGAAGCCGCAGAATCCGAAAATCTTGTGTGCCTAACCGATATGATGGGAATTCGCATAATTTGCACTTTTTTGGAAGATATAACAGAAGTTCAAGAGCAAATAAAAAAAATGTTCAACGTAAAAGAAGTCGAAATAAAAGGCGCAACGCAAAATTATAAAGAATTTGGCTACGAATCTGTTCACGTGCTAGTTTCTGTTCCAGAAGAATGTAAAGCTAAAGATTTACCTAAAGAAATTGTGCTTCCTAACGAACTTGTTTGCGAAATTCAAATTAGAACAATTTTACAAGACGCTTGGGCAGAAGTTGAACACGAACTTATTTATAAATCAGAATTTACGCCATTTGATATGCCGCTAAAACGAAAACTTGCTTCTATGAATGCTTCGCTAAGTCTTGCAGACATTATTTTTCAGGAAATTCGCGACTATCAAAAGAATTTGCAAACCGAAATGAATTTGCGCCGCCAGTCTTTTTACGAAAAAGCAGACGAACTTACAACTGTAGATGGCGAAAAGCCTAGCGGAAAAGAAGCTAATTTAGAGCGAATAAATCCTTATGTTCGTGGAACAATAGACGATTTGTTACTTCAGGCAATTCACGCGCATAACGCGGGCGATTTAAAAAAAGCAATTTCTATTTATACGCAAATTATAGAATCTAAGCCAGAACCAAATAATATTGTTTTGGCGGTAATTTTAAAACATCGCGGAATGGCTTATTTTGCTCAAAATGATTATAAAAATGCTTTAAGCGACTTTGAAAAATCGTTTGAAAAAGATGAAAATTCTTTCCGTTCCGCTTATTATGCTGGAATTGTTCTTTCTATACAAAAAAAATATAAAGATGCAGTTGAATGGTTTTCTAAGTCGCTTAAAAAGAACGAAATTCAGTCGCATGCGTTTTATAGGCGCGCTGTAGCATATTTTGAACTTAACGAATTTGAAAAATCAATGAACGACGCAGTTTCTGCGCAAAGACTTGGCTTAAAAGAACCAGGACTAGAAACATTACATTCAAAACTTATAGAAAAATTTGATATGAAAATGTAAACTTATTTTACAAAAATGAAATACGATGATTTGTTAAGCGAAAAAGAAGATTTTGAAAATTACACAGAAAATACGACACTAAAAAACGAAAATAAAGAAATAATTCCTCTTAATTTGGAAGAAACTGGAAGTTATATTTCTGCTGGTGGTTCTCTTTCTAAAATTTCTAAAAATTTTGAAGAACGCCCTGTTCAAATTCAACTTTTAAAAAAAATTGCGGAAACATTTAATAAAAATCAGATTGGTGTTTTTGAAGCCGGAACTGGAGTTGGAAAATCTTATGCGTATTTAATTCCAGCTATTGTTTGGGCTTTAAAAAATAATGAACGAGTTGTAATTTCTACGGGAACAATAAATTTACAGCAACAACTTTGTGAAAAGGATTTGCCAACTGCGCAAAAAATTTTAGGTACAAATATAAAGTTTGTTTTAATGAAAGGCCGACAAAATTTTGTTTGTAAAAGACGTTTAGAAGAAGCTTCTGCGCAAAGGGAACTTTTTGGCGATGGAAATGCAATTTTTGATAAAATTTCTGAATGGATAAAAACTTCTGAAACAGGAAGTAAAAGCGAAGTAACTTTTTTAGTTCCAGATTCAATTTGGACGCGAATAAATTCCGAAAGCGATGCGTGTTTAGGTCAACATTGTCCATTTTATGCAGAATGTTTTGTTATGAAAATGCGAAAAGAAGCTGCTTTGGCAAATATTATAGTTGTAAATCATCATCTTTTGTTTGCAGACATAGAAACTCGTATGGAAGGCGCTGGTTATGACGACGTTGCGGTTTTGCCAGCGTATAAACGTGTTATTTTTGACGAAGCGCACGGAATAGAAGCGGCCGCAACAAGTTTTTTTAGCGACAATTTTAATAGATTTAAAATTCTAAAACAAATAAATCAACTTTACAGAAAACGAAAATCTTCAGAAGCGGGATATTTGTGTACGGTTGCAATTCTTTCTAGTAACGAAGAAGATGCAGCGTTTCTTAGCGAAAAAATTAATAAAATAAAAGTAGACATTGAAAATATGGAAACTGCTGCGCTAGATTTGCTTTCTAACAGTTTTAATCTTAGGCTTTGCGCGCAAACTGCAAGAAATTTTGGGGCGCTTATTTCTCTTTGTTCAACTTTGTGCAAAAGCATTGATGATTTTATTGCTTTGGGACGAAAAATTTTGGAAGGAGTAGAAGAAAGCGACCGTTCCGTTCCAGCATTTTTCGAATCTAAAGTTTTATTAAATCGCGTTGAAAGTTTTTCTAAAATATTAAACGACTTTGCATTGTGGGAAGAAAAGCAAGATAAAGTTTTTTGGATAACAAAACGAACTCTTTCTAAAGAATATTCGGAAAAAAATGAAAGTTCTGCTTATGTAATATTAAACGAAACTCCGCTTGATATTGCGCCACTTATGAACGAAGGTGTTTTTGAACCAATGAAAACAGTTGTTTGCACTTCTGCAACTTTAAAAACAGGACGCGACTTTGGTTATTGGCTTAGGCGTTCTGGCGTTTCTTTTGCGGAAAAAGAGCGAATTTCTTTTGGAGAATTTCCTTCGCCATTTCCTTACGAAAAAAATATGCTTTTTGCGGTTCCAAAAGATGCACCATTTCCAGATGAATTAAATTTTCAAAGTTGGATTGAATCTGCAATAGAACGTCTTGTGCTTGCAACAGAAGGAAGAACGTTGGTTTTGTTTACTTCGTATGAATCTTTAAAAAGTGCATATAATTCTGCAATTCATCAATTAAAAAATTTTAATGGCGAAATTTACAAACAAGGTGATGATGACAATTCGCGCCTTTTATATAATTTTCGTAAAAATATAAATAGCGTGCTTTTTGCAACAGATTCTTTTTGGCAAGGCGTTGATGTTCCTGGAGAATCGCTTTCGCAAGTTATTATTGTAAAATTGCCGTTTACAGTTCCAAATGACCCTATTTTTACGGCAAGAGCGGAAGCAATTCAAAAAAAAGGTGGAAGTTCGTTTATGGAATTAAGCGTTCCAGAAGCAGTTATAAAATTTAGGCAAGGCGTTGGTAGATTAATGCGAACTAGTTCTGATAAAGGTGCAGTTGTTGTTTTAGATAGACGCATTTACGAAAAACGTTATGGCGCAATTTTTTTAAATTCGCTTCCCGAATGTAAACGGCTTTACGAACCACTACAAAAAATTTGCGATTCTGTAAGTTCGTTTATCTTTAATTGACATATAAATTTATTGAATATAAAATAATAAATATCATTTACTTTTTTTGGAGCGAATGTTGTATAGTTTTCTTACTTTAAGTTGCCTTTTAACTGCAGTAATTCCATCTGCAATTTTGAATATTTTTGCATATCCGCTAAGCATAAATTGGAGCCGCAAAATTTCGCAATATATTGTAAAAGTTCTTGCGCCACGCGTATTTGCAATATTAAATACTTACAGACATTTTCATTTTTTTGGTTATAAAGATTCAAAAAAAGACTTACCAAATCAATTTATGATTATTTCTAATCATCAAAGTTTAATGGATATTCCTTGCTATATGAATTTCTTTAGGGAAAAAGAACTTCGTTTTGTTGCAAAAGATAATCTTTCGCGCCATATTCCACTTGTTTCGGAAATGTTACGCGCGCAAAAACATTGTATGGTTCCTAGAAAAGGAAGTCCTATGCAAGCAATGAAAGTAATGAACGACTTTGGAAAGCAAGTTCTTGCTAATAATCAAATTCCAGTTTTATTTCCAGAAGGAACAAGAACTAAAAACGGTGATGTAGGAAAATTTTATTCTGCAGGTTTTAGAAAACTTAACGAAGCTACAAAACTTCCAATAGCTTGTTGTGCTTTAGATGGTGGCTTTCAAATAAGAGATTTAAAAAATATTATGAGCAAACTTCAAAATGGTTGTTATAGAGTAAAAGTTCTTAAAATATTTGATTCGCCAAAAACAAAAGAAGAAGAAGTTAGCATTTTGGAACAAAGTCGAATTTTAATTCAAAAACAACTTGAAAAATGGCGAAAAATTCCAACAGATAAAATGTAAAAATGCGTGTTAAATAAAAAAAAGGGCAGTCTAATAAG
>CAZJOU010000016.1:0-8401 GCA_964547685.1 uncultured Treponema sp.
TCCTTGGGGCCTTTCATTTTTCGCCTGCGTCCCACTTTTTAGGATTTTTTTTATTGGTTTGTATACAAATAAATTTCGTCTATCTGCGTCTATCTGCGTCATCTGCGGGACATTCACTTTTCCCAAAACTTATAGATTTATAAATCTACAAATCTAAACAATTTGCATAACGAAATTATTTTATCATAAGATTGCGTTTATATGAATATTTATTTATAATATTGCATAAATATTCATTACAGAGGAAAAATGTGAAAGAGCGACTTAGTCGATTAAAAACTATACGAAAACTTATAAAAAATTATCACATAGAAAGTCAAGACTCTCTTCTTGAATATCTAGAAAAAGAAGGTTTTGAAGTAACGCAAGCAACTCTTTCGCGCGACTTAAAACTATTAAAAGTAGGAAAAATTGCGGACGGAAAAACTGGCTACGTTTACACTTTACCAGGCGAAGACGAACGAAAAGAATCAGAAATGATTTATGTTCAAGACTTTTTGCGCGGTTACGTAAGCATAGACTGGAACGGAAACATTGTTGTAATAAAAACTTTTCCTGGACACGCAAATACAGTTTCTAATGCGTTAGACAATATGAATATGGACGAAATTTTAGGAACAGTTGCAGGAGATAACTGTCTTTTTGCGTGCTTACGAGAAGGAATTACCGGCGAACAGTTTATGACAGAATTAAAACGCAGAATTCCAGAAATAGAAGAATGAAACAAAGTTAAGTGCCACAATAGCAAAGGAAATTATATGTACGAAGTTAGAGTAGAAGCGGATTTTTCTGCAGCACATTTTTTGCGCGACTACAACGGAAAGTGCGAAAATCTTCACGGCCACAACTATAAAGTTTTTGCTCATGTAAAAGGACAAATACTAAACGAAGGCGGAATGCTTTTAGATTTTTCCGCTCTAAAAAAGACATTGCGCAAAGTTTGCGAAACGCTAGATCACACAAACTTAAACGATATGCCAATTTTTGATCAAAATCCAAGCGCAGAACGAATTGCAAAATACATTTACGACAAAATAATAGAAAACTTAAAAACAAGCGGTTTGGATCTTTCGTTTGCAAAAGAAAAACAAACCGCTTATCTTAGTGCCGTCGATGTTTTTGAAACAGAAACTAGCAGAGCAACTTATTCAGTTTAATTTGTAAATTACGACTTGTAATTTAAATCTGTAAGAATTTCCGTGTGGTCGTCAAAAACTGCAACTGTATGCTCTTCGTGCGCAGAAGGTTTGTGGTCTTCTGTTATTACAGTCCAACCATCTTTTTCTGTATAAACTTCTGGAACTCCAAGATTTATCATTGGTTCAATAGCAACAACCATTCCGGCCTGAATTCGTGGGTTTGGTCCATGACTTGGACAATTAGGAATATTTGGATCTTCGTGAACATCTAACCCTACTCCGTGTCCACAATAGTCATAAACTACGCCATAACCGTGTTTTTCTGCAATATTGTAAACCGCATTAGAAATATCGCTTATTCTATTTCCGACTTTGCACGCAGCAATTCCCGCTTTTAAACATTCAATAGTAACTTCGTCAAGTTTTTTTACTTCTGGTTTTACATTTCCAACTAAAACAGAATGACAAGAATCGCTAATGTAGCCATTTAAATCAATTCCTGCATCAATAGAAACAATATCGCCATCTTTAATAATTTTCTTCTTAGAAGGAATTCCGTGAATTACTTGTTCATTTACGCTTATGCACAATGCGCCAGGAAAATCTTCATGATACCAAGCAGGAGTTCCGCCGTGTTGCTTTATAAATTTAACAGCAATGTCATCAAGTTCTTTTGTAGACATTCCAGGTTTTACTTGCGGAATAATAAAATTGAACATATCCGCTAACAAATGACAAGATTTCCTAATTCCGTCAATTTCTTCACTATTCTTCAACCGTATCATAACAATAACCTCTTTCTATATACGTACTTTTATTCGATGTTGAAATTTTTATTGCTTCTTCTTCGCAAATTGCGCCAGTTTGAAAATCACCCATTTTTTTGTAAATTTCTGCCATTTGATTAAGAAAAAAAGCATCATCTTTTGCAGAAAACCCTAAATCTAAGGCGCGCTCAAAAACATCTAAAGCAAGTTCGTCGTTTATTGTGCCAACAACATTTCGCCTTAAAAGACTTAGCGTAAATTCCATAACTTCTGGAAAAAACAATCGAAAATAAGAATAACTGTATTCCATTTTTATAATTTGTTCTAAAAGAATTAAAGCATCGTAAAATTCGTGTCTAAGCGCAAGTTCTTCCGCTAAAATATAGCCATAATCCATAAAATCTTCGCGCGTAAACCAATGTTTTAGGCTAAAATCTGCGTGATTCATACTCATTCGCTTAAATTCGTAAACCGCTTCGTCTTCGCGATTATGCATTAAATCAAAAAAAATAAGTTTTGCGCGACTTTCTTCGTCCGTTCTTTGCGAAAGCCAAGTGTAATAATCAAAAGAAGAAACTGTATTTTTTGTATACGCGTTTCTTGTACACATTGACTGGTCAAAAAGCGAACGCTGACGAACATCCGAAAGAATTTCATACGCTTTTACAAGTTCCTGAAACTTTTTTGAATCAGAAGTTTTTGTTGCATCTGGATGAAAAATTTTAGCTTTTAATCTGTACGCTTTTTTTATTTCCGCTGCTGTTGCGTCGTGGCGCACACCTAAAACTTTATAACAGTCAATCACTTTTTTTCTCTAAAATATTTTAAATAACGCATCTATCTTAGGTTTATGAATTACTAAAACTGGACAATGCGCATAATTTACAATTTCGCTTCTTGCAGTTGCCGCAACAGAACGATGCGGAGCCGTTTCCATAGCTTTAAATTTATCTTTAGTTTCGTGTCCACCAAGCAAAATCATATCAGCAGAAAATTCGTCTGCCGCTTTTATAATTTCTGCCCAAACAGAACCATCGCGAAGTTCAGTTTGAATTTCCAACCCTTTAGACTTTGCAAGATTCTTTACGTATTCAAGATAAGTTTTTCCGTCGTGTCGCAAATCTGCTTCGTAAGAATCTTTTTCTTCCGAAACAAGAAAATTTGAACTTGTAAGAAATTTTAAAGTTGCAGTGTCAACAACATAAACAGCTTTTAAATTTAACGAATATTGCTTTGCCATCATAATAGCATACATTGCCGCTTGCATAGAAGACTCTGAACCATTAACTGCAACGATAATATTTTTCAATAAGGAATTTTTAGCCATTTTCTGCCTCGTTCGCCTCGCAAGCCTTTCTGTCGTTGCGACGTTTTAGGGCTTTTAGAACAAAAACGTTTTCACGCTCTTTTTCTTCCAACGCGTTTTCTATATATTTCATAGTTTCTTTTGTTTGCGGAATAACCATTTTATCTAGCGAATTTACGCGTCTCTGCGTTTTTTTTACTTCTTCTGCAAGTCGCCACACAATAGTTCTAATAGAAGCCATTTGCGTAAGAAGTGAAAGTAACTTAAAAAACTTGTTTATAACATCGTCTGTGTTAGCAAAAGTTCCAATCATCGTGTAAAAAAGTTGTTTTTTAGGAAGTTGAACATCAATAGAAGAAAAAGTCATTCCACCAATTACAACTTGTTTTTGCTGCATTTCAAAATCGTAGTGAACATTGTGCGCAATTCTGCGAACATTATCGGAACCATCAGCCATAAGCATTCGTCTAAAAGCAGGATAAGCAACTTTTATTGCATCGTCAATTTCTTTTTCAAGAAGTTTTACTTTATCTACCATGTGCATTAAACTTTGCACAAGAAGTTCGCGTTTTTGTTCAAGAAGATCGTAGCCGTTTACAGAAATTGCAAGCTGATCTTTCATAGCAAGAAGATTTGATTTTGTAGGAGCAATATTCAATTTTGCCATAATCTACGCCACCTTGAACTAAACGTTTTCCGCTTTAGGAAGATATTTTTCAATAAATTCAGGTTTAATTCTAAACAATTCTTCTTTAGGAAGAACAGAAAGACATTTCCAACCAATTTCTAGTGTTTGTTCAATAGTTCTGTCTTCGTATTCACCTTGAGTTAAGAATTCACCTTCAAATTTATTTCCAAATTCCAAATATTTTTTGTCTAGCGCAGAAAGTTCTTCTTCTCCAATAATAGAAGCAAGATTTCTTATTGATTTTACTTTTGAATACGCTGCAAAAAGTTGACTAGAAACATTTGCGTGATCTTCGCGCGTCATACCATTTCCAATTCCGTCTTTCATTAAGCGCGAAAGCGAAGGAAGCCCCGCAACTGGCGGATAAATTCCTTTAGAATCCATTTCTCTGTCCAAAACAATTTGACCTTCTGTAATATAACCAGTTAAGTCTGGAATTGGATGCGAAATATCGTCGTTTGGCATAGTTAAAATTGGAATTTGTGTAATAGAACCTTCCGAATCTTTAATTTTTCCGGCTCTTTCGTAAAGTTCCGCTAAATCCGAATACAAATAACCAGGATAACCTTTTCTTCCTGGAACTTCGCCACGAGTTGTAGAAATTTCGCGCAACGCTTCGCAATAGTTTGTCATATCTGTCATAACAACAAGAACGTGCATTCCTTTGTGGAACGCAAGATATTCTGCTGCGGTTAGCGCACAACGCGGAGTCATAATTCGTTCAATAGAAGGCGCATCTGCTAACGACTGAAACATAACTACTTTAGAAAGAACGCCAGATTCTTCAAAAGTATTTACGAAAAAGCGCGCAACATCGTATTTAATTCCCATTCCAGCAAAAACCATTACGAATTGTTCATCGCTGTTTCTTAATTTTGCTTGTCTAATAATTTGCGCAGCCAACTTGTTGTGCGGAAGTCCGTTTCCAGAAAAAATAGGAAGTTTTTGACCGCGAACAAGCGAGTTCATTCCGTCTATTGCAGAAATTCCAGTTTGAATAAAATCTCGCGGATAAGAACGTGAATACGGATTAATTGGATTTCCGTTTACATTTATAAATTCCGAAGAAATAATTTCTGGGTAACCATCTATAGGTTCGCCAAGTCCATTAAAAACACGACCAAGCAAGCCTTCGCCAACTCTAAGTTCAAGCGGTTTATCCAAAAATTCATAAGTGCTTTCTTTTAAGTCAATTCCAGTTGTAGAACCAAAAATTTGAACTATTGCCGCTTTTTCATTTAAGTCGATTACACGACCAAGTCGCTTTTCGCCGTTTCTGTCGCGAACATAAACTGTTTCGTTATAAAAAATATTTTCAGTGCGTTGAACAACAATAATCGGTCCATCAACAGAAGTTACGCCACGATATTCTATACCTTTCATTGTATGTCCTCCTAAAGCGAAGCAGTTTTGCTATAAACAGATTCAAGTTCTGCAAATTGACTGTTCATTCTGTCGCGAACTTGGGAAATTTGTTCCAATTTATCGTTTGGAACAACCATTTTTATGCGCACAATTTCGTCTGCACTACTCATAGAATTTATTTTTACAAGAGGACAACCGTTTTTTACAAGCGAAAGCGCTCTTTTATAAAAATCCATAATCAACTGAATTATCATAATTTGCTTTTCAGACGAACAGTACATATCAACGTCATCAAAAGCATTTTGCTGCAAAAATCCGTTTTTTATCATTTCAGAAACTTTTAAAACAAGTTGGTCAGAAGAAGCAAGCGAATCTGGTCCAATTAAGCGAACAATCGCCTGAAGTCTATCTTCCTTTTTTAAAAGTTCCAACGCTTCTATTCTTACAGTCCACCAGCCAGGATTATGTTTTTCCCACCATTCACGAACTTCGGAAGCATATTCTGAATAAGAGTTTATCCAACCAATAGCAGGATAATGTCGCGCATTTGCCAAATCTCTGTCCAAAGCCCAAAAGCAACGAATAAAACGTTTTGTATGCTGTGTAACTGGTTCAGAAAAGTCGCCACCCGGAGGCGAAACCGCTCCAATTACAGAAACAGAGCCTTCTTCACCTTCCAAAGAAATTACGCGACCAGCACGTTCGTAAAACGAAGCCAAACGGCTAGGAAGATAAGCAGGGAAACCTTCTTCGGCTGGCATTTCTTCCATACGACCAGAAAGTTCGCGCAACGCTTCTGCCCATCGACTTGTAGAATCTGCCATAATTGCAACGTGAAGTCCCATATCACGATAATATTCTGCAAGCGTAATTCCAGAATAAAGCGAAACTTCGCGCGCCGCAACTGGCATATTTGAAGTATTTGCAATTAAAATTGTTCGTTCCATAATAGAACGTCCGGTTCGCGGGTCAATAAGTTCAGGAAATTCTGTAAGAACTTCTGTCATTTCGTTTCCGCGTTCGCCACAACCAATGTAAACAATTAAGTCGGCATCGCACCATTTTGCAATAGCGTGCTGCGTCATTGTTTTTCCGGTTCCAAATCCGCCCGGAATTGCAGCTGTTCCACCTTTAGAAAGTGGGAAAAATATATCTATAACGCGCTGACCTGTTATAAGCGGTTCAGAAACTTCTAGTTTATCTGCATAAGGACGCGGAGTTCTAACTGGCCAATATTGAGCAAGTTTTATTTCTTCGTCAAATTCTGTTTTTCCAATTACATCATCAACTGTGTAGTCGCCAGTTCCCTTAAAAGTTTTTAGAACTCTACCGCGAACAGTTGGCGGAACCATAATTTTTTGCGTAATAGATTCCGTTTCTTTTACAGTTCCTAAAACAAGTCCAGGTTTTATTGGACTTCCCTCTTTTATTTCTGAAAGAGAAGTAAAATGCCAAAGTTTTTTTGTATCTAGCGGTTCTGTACGTTCACCTGGCAAAAGAAAAGCACCAGAATGTTCGGCCATTGCTTTTAGCGGACGTTGAATTCCATCGTAAATTGTTCCTACAAGTCCAGGACCAAGACGCAAAGAAAGTGGACGCTGCTGGCAAACGACTTTTTCGCCAATATGCATTCCAGTATCTTCTTCGTAAACCTGAATTGTAGCGTTTCCTTTGTTTTGGCGAATAATTTCGCCAATAAGTTTTTTTTCGCCAACATCAACAACATCGTAAAGTCCGCAGCCGTCTAATCCTTCTGCAAATACAATTGGACCAGAAATGCGGGTAATTTTTCCTTCAATCATAAAATTCTAAAGCCTCCCGCCAAAAAGAGCATTACAAAGTTCCGCTCTGTGTTCGTACTGCGCTTCGGAAATTATTTCAGAAAGTGTAAATCTACATCTAATAGATTTATCTAAAGATTCAACAATTACGCCTTCTTTCTTTTCTATTCCGCAATCATCTTCTACAATAATCTTATTAAATTCTGTTTTTGAATATGATTCTACGTCTAATTTTTTATCTAATGTCTTTTTTACAAGATTTTCATTAAATCCATAAAAACTTACATCAAATTTTTTAGACTTAAAAAGTTCACTGTTTTTTTCTAGCGGTTTTAACACAAGCAAAAGACGTTGTTCTTCCGACATTTTTTCTAAAAATTCATCTGTTGCTTTGTTAATTGCCGACTGTATAAAACCAACAAGAAAACGTTCCTTTTCTAGTGGAAGAGCCGCATTCTGCTGCTTTTCGTAAGAGGCCGCTTTTTGTTCATTTTTATCTGAAATTTCTTTTTTCGCTTTTTCTACGCGTTCATCAACTTCTGCAAGAATCATCTGGCAGTCAATATCTGCCTTAGACAATAAGCGTTCCGCCTTTTTTCTTGCGTCAGATTGAATTTCTTTGTCCAATATTTCTGTAGAGCGCAACTCTTCCATACGTTTTCCTCTTTAAACTTGAACACCAATTGCTTCGCGGATAGCATCTGTAAGTGTTTTTTTACCGGCAACATGACCATCCAAACCAGGAATTTCTACTATAAGCGGAAATTTTCCAGTTTTTTGCCAAGCAAGTTCTTCGTCTTCTATTGTAGAAGCCGCGCCTTCTGTAAGTATAAGCACATCAGGCACTTCTTCTATAGGAGCAGAATTTTGTCCGCCTTTACCAATTGTTCGGTTAAATGCTTCTAGCACTTCCTCACGAGTTTCGGCAACTGTGCCATTAACTCCAGTAAGTTTAAATGCAAGAACCATTTCTCTATCGCCGATAATATAGAACTTCATTTTTTACAAAACAATAATAAGAAGACCTACAAGGAATCCCCAAAGACAAATACCTTCTGCAAGACCAACAAAAGGAAGTGCTTTTCCAGAAAGTTCTGCATTTTCGCTCATTGCGCCCATTGCAGCTGAACCAATTTTTGCAACGGCCATTCCGCCCGCAATACAAGAAAAACCAACTGCCAAAGCTGCGGAAATATATTTCCAAGCAGAAGAATCTGGCGCAGTTTTCTGTTCAGCAACAGTTTCTGTTGAAGTTGCACTTTCTGCTTCGTAAGTTTGTGCAGAAAGACCAAAAATTGTTCCGCAAAGAAGAATTGCGGCAAGAGCAAAAATCTTTTTGTTCATAGTAAAACCTC
>CAZJOU010000016.1:8501-19192 GCA_964547685.1 uncultured Treponema sp.
TTCATAACAAAACTTAAGCGGTTTAAATTCCGCTCCGGTTTCATTAAAAAATTTGCTAAAAAATTCATAATACTGAAGTCTTATTACCTGAATTGCGACAATCATTCCTTCAAGTATTATTACAATTGCATTTCCAACAATAAGTACAAAAACACCGCCCACAGGGCCACATTTTGAACTCATCATTTCCATAATAAATCCAAGAACCGCATGCGCTAACGCAAACGCTCCAACACGCACAAAACTTATTGTGCTAGAAAGATAATTAGAAACAACTTCTATTAATTCTACAAGTCCGCCAATTACAAGCGAACCAAATCCATTTTCTATAACCGGACGTTCACCATTAAATAGACGTTCAAATGGTTCGCAAAAAGCAGAAAAGAACAAAGTTAGTCCAATAAAAACCCAATCAAAAATTGCTGGCGAATGACCAAAAGCCGCAATTCTAATTGCAAACACAACAACGTACCAATAAAACAAAAGTCCAGAAAGTCCGCTTTTTCCAAAAATAACGCTTCCCCATTTTTTGCGAATTACATTGTTGCACATATTTACAATTACACCAATAGAGTTAATTACAAAACCAAGTGCAATAGTAACTCCAAAAATTCCAAATATTACTTTAATTGAATTTGGATTTGCAGAAGGCATTACTTTTAAAATAGGAGCGTGTGGATTTCCAAAAAGTCCTGTTACAAAAAGAGCAAATGGTTTTAAGACTTCTTCAGTTCCAAAAAATTCACCAGTAATTAGTCCCATAATGCAAGAAGTACAACCAACTCCCATAAAAATAGGAGCAAATTTGTTCCATCCACCAACTTTTATTACTTTTTTAGCCATTAAAAGACCAACTAAAAATATTACAAGACCTTGACCAAAGTCGCCAAACATAATTCCAAACAAAAAAGTAAAGAATATTGCTACAAAAGGTGTAGGATCTATTGTTCCATACAAAGGCGAACCATAACTAAAAATCATTCTTTCAAAAGCAGAAATAAATTTTCCGTGCGAAAGTTTTACTGGAACTTTTTCTTCTCCGCTTAAAACAGAAGGAACTTCGCTAGGTAAATATTCGCGAATTGCAATTCTGCCTTCCGTAAGTTCATCAAGTTCTTTCATAAAACTGCGTGCATCGCTTGCAGGAACCCAACCAGTAATTCTGTAAACCATCGAAGTTGATTCAAGGTTGTTTTGAATATTTTTTATTTGCTTTGAAATGCTAAACGCACCCAAAAGTCTTCGAACTTCGTCTGAATGAGTTTGTGCATAGTTTTTCTTTTCTTCAGAAATTTTTTGAACATCGCGTTCTGCCTGAACTTTTTCTTGGCGCATACTTTCTAGTGCTTCTTCTGGAATTCCCTTAAAATTTTCTGGAATTTCCATATTTACAAAGCCGAACTTTTTAAGTTCAGTATCTAACGCAAATCTTCCTTTTTTAGAAGTAGCCGCAAGTATTTTAGAATTATCGTTTCCAAGCGGAACAATAACGCCATGAAGCCCAACCGCTTCTTTTAAACCTGCAAAATTATCGCTAGGAATTCTACCGATTCGCAAAGCAAGAAAAGAAAGATGTTCTAACTGCGAATAAGGAATTTGCAAATTAGAAAACGATTCTGCTTCTTTTAACGTGCCCGAAACGCGCGAAAGATTTTCGCTTTTTTCTTCCGCTCTTTTTTCAAAATCGTCTGTTGCAGCAATTATTTTATTTGCTTCGTCGCGGTCAGAATCTGTTGCAGCAACAAACTTTAAATCTGCATCTGTTAAATCTTCTATTTCAAAAAATGCGCGAGTTTTCTGCAAACAATCAAAAAAATGAGCGTCAATGTTCGTAAATTTTTCGTCTTCTTCGCTTTTAGAATTAGAAGAACGCTTTTTTGACTGAAACTGGAAATTTCCGTTTTTGCCAAGATACAAAATTACATTTTGAACGTCTTGCTTTAAAGCCATTAGTTCAATAAGACGCATTTCTGTTGTTCTTGCCATTATTTTCCCCCGTTTTCAAGCGAATCAGAAAAACCCGCTACATACATTGCTTCTGACTTGTCTGCATTAAGTCGCAAAGCTTCAGTTGCCGCTCTAATTGCATTTAATTCTTGTAATTTTATTCTAAAATACATAACTAAAGAAGCGTAAGTTAAAGGAAACTCGTGCAAAAGTTTTTTCGCTCGGTGAACTTCTCCAACGCGAAGTTTTTGTTCAATCCACATAGGATCTATTTCCCAAAGTTGCCCTTCTTCATAAGGATTTAAATACGAAGCATAACGCCACTTTTTCCAATCAGCATAATTATCTGGCGATTTTTCAAGAATTTCAATTGCTGCGCCACAAAGCGGGTCGTCTGCAGAAGGATTTTTTGAAATATAAAAAAGATTTTTTATAATCTCTTCTTTTGGCATTTCGTAATAAACTTTAAGGCGCAAAGCCCAAAGCATATTTTTAATTTTATATTCTTCTGTAAAATAATCAATTAACGCTTTTCTAGAAGAATCAGAAACTTTTGTAACAGAATTCCATAAAGTGCGAATTTCCTGCAAATCCAACTTGTAGTCCATTTTTTGCCTTTCTTCTACAGTTGGAACGTGATCATACCAAGCAAAGTTCGATTTTTCCGTAATTTTTTTAAGATTCGGCCAAGCGTTGTAATTTAAAAGTTCATATTGACCAAGATTTATAACGCGCGGAATTTTTTCTTCGCCTAAACTTAAAGCCGCAGACATAACTTTTATATTTGTAACTTCGTAGCGACGTAAAAGTTCAACAAGAAATTTATCTGGTTTTGAATAAAGCCCAAGAAGAGAAACGTAATCGGAAATAAATCTATTAACCGCTTCTGTTTCTATTTTATTTGCAAGCATTTGCTCTGGAATTTGCGGACAAGCGGAATTAAACAAAATATTCCACAATTCAGAAAGAGATTTTGCATTAAAAAGTTTTAGTGAATTTTCGCCTACAAAAGCTTTAGAAACAAGACCGCAAACTTTTGCATAAATATAAGCAGACGCTCCAGAATAATCCATAAGCGCCTCTAGTCTTTTATCAATATTTTTTCAAGTAACGAATTAAAAGCCGATTTATCTTGTTCGGTTTGTTCAACAGAATTTTTATATTCTTCCAAAGTTTTTTTATGCTTTTCAGAAATAGTTTCTATTTTTTTGTTATATTCTTTTTCTAGTTCAGAAACTGATTTTTCAAATTTTTCTTTAAATTCAGAATCTGCTTTTGCTCTAACATTAGAAAGTCGTTTATTTGCTTCTTCTTGTGCTTCTTTTACAAGGTCAGATGCTTCTGCTTCTACGTTTAGAAGATGTGAAATTACGTTTGCTTCATTTTCTGCCATATACTACTCCACTAAAAATCCTCTAAAATTCAAATTCGTAATCGCGGATTATATTGCAAACTTGTTGTGCTGTTTCCGCTTTTAGAACAGAATTATAAAATCCTGGAATTCTAAGAACTCTTGCGCAATCAGCAAGAATTCGTAAATGCCGTTCTGCATTACCTTTTTCAAAAAGAATCATAATAACCAAATGCACCAAGGAAGCAGAATAATCTTTTGAACTAGTTCCCGCAATTTCGTAGTCAATTCCCGGAACACTAAGACCAAGCGCAACCAAAGGCTTTTTTATACAAGAACAAAACGTATGCGGAACAGCAATTCCTTTCATAATGCAAGTGTTCATTTGTTCTTCTCTTGCAAAAAGAGAATCCAAAATTTCATAGCGGTCAAGATTTGTGTTTGTGCGAACAAGATTTTCAGTTAGTTCGGCAAAAAGACTGTCTTTGTCTGTACTTTCTAGTTTAACAATGACATTTTCTACCTTAATCAAATCGCTAAGCATAGAACCTCAACCTTACAAACTGATAAAACTTTCCGTCTATGTTAGAAACTTATTTTTCGTACCACTTATCTTCTTCTGCTGGAGCTGCTTCCTGAATAGTTTCGTCTGTTTCTGGAACAGCAACTTCTGCGGAATCAACAGAATTTTCAATTCTAGAAGAAGTTTCGCTCATATCATTAGAAAGTTTTGGCTTTTTGTTTGTAACGGCAAGAAGGAAAGCAAAAATAAAGAAAAGTGCAACCAAAACACCTGTAGCTCTTGTTAATACGCTTGCAGAATGTGAACCAAACGCCGCAGTTCCGCGTCCGCCTAAAAGTCCGCCCATTCCGTTCTGACCATCGTCCTGAACTAAAACAAGCAAAATAATTAAAATGCAGACTATTACAAATAAAACAAGAAGCACAGTTTGAATAACGTTCATCTTTTAAAACTCCAATAAAGGCTATAACCCTAAAATATCTTTTTGATTTTTAAAATAATAATAGAATAAAGTTTTTTGGTCAACGCTTAGAATGTATAATATAGAATTAAAATGTATAGATTTTAGAAAATATTGTTTTGCGATTTACGTGTCATTGCCGCACTTGATACGGCAATCTCTAAAAAAAAATTATTAGCGCAATAAAAAAAAACGCAAGTGCACAAATAACTTTCCCTATTCTTTTAATCCCGTATACAAATGATAATATCTACCTTTTTGTGCCATTAATTCTTCGTGATTTCCGCGCTCAATAATTTTTCCTTGCTCTAAAACTAAAATTTCATCTGCATTTCTAATTGTAGAAAGCCTATGTGCAATTACAAAAACAGTTCGACCGTGCATTAATTTATCCATTCCATCTTGAATAAGTTTTTCTGTTCTTGTATCAACCGAACTTGTTGCTTCGTCTAAAATTAAAACCGGCGGATTTGCAACTGCCGCGCGTGCAATAGAAAGAAGTTGCCTTTGCCCTTGACTTAAACTTCCACCATCGCCAGTAATAACAGTTTCGTAGCCATTTTCCAAATGACGAATAAAAGAGTCCGCATTTGCTAATTTTGCCGCATCTTCAACTTGTTTTCTACTTGCTTCCAAATTTCCGTATTTTATATTTTCCAAAATTGAACCAGAAAAAAGATGCGTATCTTGCAAAACCATTCCTAGAGATTTTCTTAAATCACTTTTTGCAATTTGATTCAACGGAATTCCATCGTAAAAAATTTTTCCTTGCCCTTCTGGAACATCATAAAACCTTGTAAGAAGATTTGTAATTGTAGTTTTTCCAGAACCAGTTGAACCTACAAGCGCAATTTTTTGTCCTGGCTTTGCATGAATAGAAATATCGTGCAAAACTATTTTTTCTGGAACGTAACCAAAGTTTACATGTTCAAAAACAACATCGCCTTTCATTTGAATAAGGTGATTATCTGCATTATCTTTCCAAGCCCATTCGCCAGTGTAAGCAAAAGCCTGATGTCCTTTATACGCATTTACAAGCGTAATGCGACCTTCGTTCGTTTCTGGAATTTCGTCAATTATATTAAAAATTCGTTCTGCGCCGGCTAACGCATTTAAAATTGAATTAAAAAATTGACTTATCATTGTAACTGGACGGCTAAAATTTCGCGTATATTGCAAAAACGCCGCAATTGTTCCAATATCGTGAATACCGCCAATTACAAAAAATGCGCCAACAACTGCAACAAGCGCATACTGAACGTGTCCTAAATTTCCCATAATCGGACCAAGAATATTTCCGTACATATTCGCTTTTGTTCCAGAAGCGCAAAGTTCGTCGTTCAATTTACTAAAATTCAAAATTGATTCTTTTTCGTGATTAAATACTTTTACAACTTTTTGCCCTTCAATAAGTTCTTCTATATAACCATTTAAAGTTCCAATATTTTTTTGTTGTTCACGAAATGCTGCCGCCGATTTTTTTCCAATTTTACTTGCAAAAATCATCATTAATGCCAAAGTTACAACAACAACTAACGTTAAAAGTGGCGAAAGAACCAACATCATTATAAAAACGCCTAAAATTGTAAGTCCAGAAGACATTAATTGCGGCACAGTTTGGCTTAACATATCGCGCAAAGTATCTGTGTCGTTTGTAAAGCGACTCATTAATTCGCCGTGCGTATGCGTATCGTAAAAGCGAATTGGAAGCGTTTCTAGTTTTTCAAACAAATCAGTTCTTATTTTACACAAAAGATTTGTGCTAATATGTAGCATAAGACGCGCATTTAGCCAACTTGCAAACGCTCCTAAAATAAAAACGCACGCAACTTTAGAAAGCAACTGCAAAAATCCGCTAAAACTAGGATTTTCTTTTCCAATTAAAGGAATAATATAGTTATTTAAAATAGGCTTTATAATATATGAACTTAAAAGGTCGGCACACGCAGAAATTATTACGCAAGCAAAAACCAAAAGCCATAAAGCCTTAAAAGCTTTCATATATTTAATAATGCGTTTTATAGTTTTTTTTGTATTTTTTGGTTTTTGTAAATCTTTTACTTTTACAGGTGGCAATTTTTTCCTCTTTTTAATTTATATCCGCATCTCCAGAACTAGCTTGGCTTTCATAAACTTCGCGATATATTTTATTCGTTTTTAAAAGTTCATCGTTAGTTCCGCTACCATTTATTTTTCCGTCATCAAGAACAATAATTATGTCAGAATCTTTTACAGATGTAATTCGTTGCGCAATAATAATTTTTGTTATTTCAGGATGCAAAGAACGCAATGAATCGCGAATTCGCTTTTCTGTTGCAGTGTCAACTGCGCTTGTAGAATCGTCTAAAATTAAAATTTTCGGTTTTTTAAGCAATGCGCGCGCAATGCAAATACGCTGCTTTTGTCCACCAGAAAGATTTACTCCGCCTTGACCAAGTTCAGTTTCATAACCATCTGGAAGATTTTGAATAAAACTATCTGCATCGCTAACTTTACAAGCCGCAATAATTTCTTCGTCCGTTGCGTTTTTATTTCCCCATTTTAAGTTTTCTTTAATTATTCCGCTAAAAAGCACATTTTTTTGCAAAACAACCGCAACATTGTCGCGAAGAATTTTTAAATCATAAGAACGAACATCTAGTCCACCGACTTTTACAGTTCCACAAGTTGCATCATAAAGACGTGGAATTAAAGAAACCAAAGTAGTTTTAGAAGAACCTGTTCCGCCAATAATTCCTACAACATTTCCACTTTTTATATGCAAATTTATGTCCGAAAGTACGCATTTTTCTTTATTTTTACTATAACTAAACGAAACATTTTCAAAATCAACAGAACCGTCTTTTACACTTAAAACTGGATTTTCAGGATTTTTTATATCTACATCTTCGTCTAAAACTTGGCAAATTCGCCCTACACTTGCACGCGAAAGCACCAAATTTACAAAAATCATTCCAATCATCATTAAAGACATTAGAATTTGAGTTACATAAGTTAAAAAACTTACAAGTTCGCCGGCTTTCATTGAACCAAAAACAATCATTTTTCCGCCGAACCACAAAACGCAAATAATACAAACGTAAACAACAAATTGCATTATTGGCATTAAACTAATTACAATGCGTTCTGCGCGAACCTGCGCATTTTTTACATCATTCGCTGCTTTTTCAAACTTTTCGTCTTCGTATTCACCGCGAACAAATGCTTTTACAACACGAATTGCAATTAAATTTTCTTGAACAATGCTATTCATTTTGTCGTACTTTTTAAGCATATTCGAAAAGCGTGGATAAGCCGCTGCAGAAAGCCCAATAACGGCAACTGCTAAAACTGGAATTGCAATAAGAAAAACAAGCGCAAGTTCCGCGTTTATTTTAAATGCCATAATAGTTCCCGCAATTAGCATAAAAGGTGCGCGAAAGCAAATTCTGCAAATCATTTGGTAAACATTTTGCACATTTGTAACGTCTGTTGTAAGTCGCGTAACAAGGCTTGCAGAGCTAAAATGATCTACATTTGCAAAAGAAAAAGATTGAACTTTCTTAAAAAGACGACGACGCAAATTACGCGCAAATCCTAGCGAAGCAACCGCGCCAAAACGCGCTCCACCAGCGCCAAAACAAAGCGAAATAATAGCGCAAACAACCATAATTCCGCCAGTTTTTAAAACGTACGTCATATCGCGATTTGTAATTCCAATGTCTATAATTTTTGACATAAAAAACGGAATAACCGTTTCCATTACAACTTCGCCAATCATTACAAGAGGAGATAAAAATGTATTTAGCCAATACTTTTTTTCAAGCCCGGCAGTAATTTTTCGTATAGTTCCCATATCTTCGTTTTTAATAAAATTATAATTTTATTGTATCAGATTTTCTAAAAAATTATTCCACATTTTTTCATTCCAATTAAATTCTTTCATAAATTTATTATCCAACATTCCAAATCCGTGTTTTCCCCAATCGTAAACTTCTAGTTGGCACGGAATATTTTTTGCCTTTAACGCGTCGTAAAGAACATAACTATTTCTGTAATCAACAACAGGATCGTCTAAACAAACAACAATGTAAGTTGGTGGCATATCGCTAGGAATTTGCTTTTCCATAGAAAATTCAACTTTTCGCTCTTCCGACATATTTTTTCCTAGCAAACTTTTTCTGCTCCATTTATGTGCAATAGAATCTTCCATACTAACAACAGGATAAACTGGAATACAAAAATCTGGGCGCAAACTAACTTTATGTTCAATTCCAAGTTTTTTAAGTTCATCGTGACTTTCGTAAAAAGCGCCAGCCATTGTTACAAGATGACCGCCAGCAGAATAGCCAATTACGCCAACTTTATTTACATCAATGCCAAACTTTTCTGCATTTTCGCGCACAATCTGAATAGCACGCTGAATATCTTGCAACATTGCAGGCGAATGAAATCCATTTTCTGCAGTTCTATAACGCAAAGTAAAAGCTGCAACGCCCTTTTTAGAAAACCATTCAGAAGATTTATAACCTTCGTTATAAAGCCCCAAATGATGATAACTTCCGCCCGGACAAACAATTACAGCCGCTTTTGTATTTTTTCCATCACTAGAATTTGCCGGATGAAAATACATTGTAGATTTATATTTTTCCATTTTTTGAACATCTTTCCACAAGCGAATAGATTTTCCAGATTTTGCAAAACCAAAAGACAAAGCAAAAAAAATGCCAAAAACAAAAAACAGTTTTTTAATTTTTAAATTCATCAAAAATCCTTTTATATTCTAATAATTGTATTTTTTCCTTAACGCAATAAAAAACGAAATCGTTAAAATCATAGTTAAAATTTCCGAAGCCGGCGACGCAAGCCAAATTCCGTTTGCTCCAAAAAAAATCGGAAACAAAAGAATACACGCAACCTGAAAAATCAAAGTTCTAACGAATGCCAACAGCGCACTTACAAAACCATTGTTCAGCGCAGTAAAAAAAGACGTTCCAAAAATATTCAGTCCACAAAAAAGAAATCCAACAGAATAAAGTCTAAACGCATTTTTTGTAAGATTAAAAAGTTCTTTGTCATAACTTGTAAAAACTGAAGCTAAAAGACCAGCCGCAAATTCAGAAGCAAAAAGCATTACAACAGAAACAATTCCTATAATTGTAAGACTTTTCTTAAAAAGATTCTTTAATTCCGCCGAATTTTCCGCTCCATAATTATAACTTACAACAGGCGCAACTCCCATCGAATAACCAATAAAAATAGCAGCAAAAATAAAGCCAACGTACATAATAACGCCATAAGCCGCAACTCCATCAACGCCAGCATATTTTAATAAAGTAACATTATAAAGCATTCCAACAATGCTAGAAGAAATATTCGTCATAAGTTCAGAAGAACCATTCGTTACAGTTTTTACCAACGCTTTTCCATCAAAAACAGTTTTTCCAAGCTTTAATTTTCCGCCACGTTCAAAAATAAAATATAGCAAAGGAATAATTCCGCCAACAACGTAAGACGCATCTGTTGCAAGAGCCGCTCCAATAACTCCCCAACGAAAAACGCCAATAAAAATTGCGTCCAAAATAATATTTGTAAAACCAGCAGCCAAAGTCAACGCAAGGCCAAAGTGCGGTTTTTCTGCCGCAATTAAAAAACTCTGAAAAATAGTTTGCAACATAAAAGCCGTAACACCAAAAGAAAGCGTCCTAGCATACAAAACAGCATATTTTAAAATTTCGTCTTTCGCACCAAGAGCCCGAGCCGCAAACGGAACAATAAAGTAAAAAATTACGCTCATAACTAAACCAAAAATAATAGCCGAATAAACAATAAAAGAAAAAGTTTTATTCGCCTTTTCTGGCTTTTCTTCACCAAGATATTTAGAAACAAGCGCGCTACCCCCAGTTCCAAACATAAAACCAAAACCACTAAAAAGCATAACAAGAGGCATAATTAAATTAATAGCCGCAAAAGGAATTTTTCCCGCAAAATTAGACGTAAAAAGTCCGTCAACAATCGAATAAATTGATGTAAAAATCATCATTATAATAGACGGAATAGTAAAACGCAAAAGTTTTGAATAAACAAAGTGATCAGAAAGTTGGATTTTCATCAATTTCTCTCAATATTTAATTTAGTATGGTGATTTTTTCATAAGCATATATTTTTGTCAAGTGAAAAACATATTTTTTTGGGCGCAACCCTACACAAAACAAAGTTTTGCTTCGGGTCAGGCTTTCCGCCGTTCCGCGCTACCGCGCTCCAGCCTCCTCACTTCGCTTCGCTCCGTTGCGGTGGCCGCCTTCGGCGTGGCTCCAATCCTTTGCGCATTTGTAAAATAATTAGAATTTTCAGAGAAATATTTAATTGTGCGAACCAGAGCGAAAAAATCCGAGCAGTGGCGCAGGATTTTTGAGCGTCTTAATCGAAAG
>CAZJOU010000017.1:0-1593 GCA_964547685.1 uncultured Treponema sp.
GAAACAACTTTTGTTCTAAGTTCTTCTGCACGCATTGCGTTGTAATTTACTCGGCTTGCAGCAAGCGAAGAATCGCGAGTTTTTGTGCTTGCAACTCCATATTTAATTACGTAATTATTTCCAATATCAAATTGTTTTTTAAATTCGTCTGAATTTCCACAAACTAATTTTTTAAGCCAAGACGGTTTTGCTTCTGCATCAAGATTTTTGTTGCTCCAATCAACAACAGTTGAACTAGTTCCACTTACTTTTGTTGTTTTTACATTGTTACTTGCACAACCTGCAAGAATTAATGCTACAAATACAGAAATGATTATCTTTTTCATGTAAGATAATTCCTCCTTTAAAATTATTCAGAATTATCTTACCCCCCCCCCGTTATTTTAAGTCAAGAGATAAATTCCTTAACTTTATTTTTTTTATAAAAATTCTTTACCGTAAAGTTACATACGTTTTTCCAAAACCGCCGTCTTCTGGCTGGGCAAAGCGAAAATCTAAAACTGTTGGGCAATTAGAAAGATAGTCTTGCACTGCTTGGCGCAAAATGCCGTTTCCGTTCCCGTGGATTACACTAAAATTTTTAAGACCAGTCAAAGTACAAAGATCAATTTGGCGTTCCAATGCTTTTATTGCGTCCTCTGCGCGAAGTCCAAGCAAACGAAGTTCGTAAACTGGACGATTTTCTTTGCTTTCGCCGGCTAAATCCACCGTATAAGTTGGCGTTCTTACTTTTGGCGAAGAAACTAAAGTTAAATCTTTTTGCTTTACCGGCATTTTTACCGAACCAAACTGAACTTCCCACTTTGCGTTTCCAAGCGAACGAACAATTGTTCCTTGCTGCTTAGATTTTCCGGCAAGAACATTTGCGCCAACTGCAAATTGCAAAACTTCTAGTTTTACTTCTTTCTTTTTATCTTTTGATTTTTCTTCTTCTGACCGAGCATTGCTTGTAGCAGTTTTTAAGGCGTCAGAAAGTTTTGTTTTTTTCTTTGTTGCTTTGTGGCTTACTCGATTTTTTTGTTTTTTTTCTAATTCTTCGGTTGCTTTTTCAAGTTTAAGTTCTTCTTCTTCAAGATTTTTTTCGTTTTCGCTAACTTTCTGTGTAGTTTCTTTTATAAAATCTTTTACTGCCAAAGTTTTTTCGCGCGTAAGTTCGCCTTCTTTTACAATTCGAACAAGATTTTCTAGTTTTTTACGGCTTTCTTCCAAAAAAGTTTGACTTTCTTTTTGAATTCCTTGCTTTAATTCTAATTCTTTTTGATTTAATTCAAGTTGCTTTTCTTCCTGACGGAACATTTTTTCTTCTATTTTATTTTGTTCTTCTTCTAATTTTTGTTGAAGTTCGTCTAATTCTGAATGTTTTTGGCTAAGACCTTTAATTAATGCGGAAACATCTGCTTTTTCGTTTACAATATATTCTTTTGCTTTTTTTACAATTTCTTCTGGAATTCCAGAACGTTTTGCAATATCAAGCGCGTGGCTTTCGCCTGGAATTCCCATTAAAAGTTTAAAAGTTGGACTTAAAGTTTCGTTATTAAATTCTACGCTTGCATTTATACATTCAAAATGAGTGTATCCATAATTTTTTATAAC
>CAZJOU010000017.1:1693-3870 GCA_964547685.1 uncultured Treponema sp.
GTTACGGTTTTTCCGCCAGTATTTGGACCTGTTATAATTAAAATTCTTTTTCCTTCTAAAAAGCGAACATCTATTGGAATTGCTTTTTCGCCTAAAAGCGGATGTCGTGCGCGCAAAATACAAAGTGGCTCGCTTTCTGATTCTGAATTTTTAGCAAAAACGCAATTATTTTCTTTTCCCCAAGCAGCGGCTGCGTGCGAAATATCCAAGTTTTCCATAATTTTTAGCGCTTGCTTTAAGTCGTCGCTAAACGGAGCTATTTTTGTGGCAAGTTCCACCAAAATTTTTCTAACTTCCGCTTGAAGTTCAAATTCTGCCTCTACAAGTTCGTTAGATGCAGAAACCGCTTCTTCTGGTTCAATAAAAACTGTCATTCCAGTTTGACTAACTTCGTGAATAATTCCTGGAACGCTTGCGCGCCTATTTGATTTTACGGCTAAAACTTGTCTTCCGGCTTTTAGAACTGGAACATTTGATTCTAAAACATCTGCGAACTTTGTGTTAGAAATAAATGAATGCATTACGCCTTTTATTTTTGCGTTTAAATTAGCAATTTTGCTACGAATTTCGCGCAAAGAAGGTAAATCGCGCATTTCGCCATCGTTTGTTATTATGCTAAAAATTTCTTCGCGCACAACGTCTAAATTTGGAATTGATTTTACACATTCAGAAAGATTTTTAAGTTCAAGTTCTTTTTCGCAAGAAGAAATTGCTTGTTTGGCTTTTTCTACGCACTTACAAAAATTACCTAAATCGTAAAAAGCAGAAATAGAAAGCGAAATTCCTTGCACTTTTAGCGATTTTATTATATTAAAAATTGGATTCCAGCCGTTTAGTGCATAAGGTCTTGTTGTGTTTAAATATTTTAACCATTCGCGACCAAGATTTTTTTGTTTTTCTATTTCTTCTTTTTCTGAATATGGTTCTAGTCGTGTTAAAATAAAGCGAGATTCTTCTGCAACGCAAAAACCGGATATAATGTCGCGAATTCTATAAAAATCAAGTTCAGTTAAAGTTTTTTTGTCCATTTTAGTTTTAATATTTTAGTTTTAATCTGACCAAGAGCCAGTTTTTATTTGGTCGCGAATTCTTTTCCAACTTTCGTAACGTTTTTCGTTTATTTTTCCGTCTTTTACTGCTTGAATTATTGCGCAACCAGGCTCGTGCGTGTGCGTGCAGTCAAGTCCAAATTTGCATTTTCCAACAAATGGTTTAAATTCTCTAAAATATAAATGCAAATCGTCTGCTTCTATTCCGTGTAACATAAATCTTCTAATTCCCGGAGTATCAATTATAGAAGCAACTTCGCCTTGAATTCCGCCTGTAAATGCTGTGTTTAATTTTAAGCGAACTAAAGTTCCTTTTGTTGTTGTATGATTTCCGCGTCCGTACTTTTTAGAAAGACTTCCTGTTTTTAAAACACAAGTATCGTCTAAAACATTTACTAAACTAGATTTTCCAACGCCAGATTGACCTACAAATGCGCTTAATTTTCCGCGAATAAGTTCCACAAATTCTGTAATTCCTTCGCCAGTTTTTGCAGAAATGCGCATAACGCGATAACCTAAATCTTCCCAAATTTTTAGTTGTTCTTCTACTTCTATTTTTTTAGAAATTAAATCGTACTTATTGCAAACAATAACAGGATTTAGTCCAAGCATTTCTGCCTGACACAGTTCCCTATCTACAAAGCGCGGACGAAAAGGTGGCTCATCTGGAGTTGTAACCAAAATCATATAATCAACGTTTGCCGCTAAAAGTTGCGGGCAACGACCTTTTACGTTCCAGCGAACAAAACAATTTTTGCGAGGAACAAGCGAAACAACTTGCCCTTTTTCGCTATCTATTTCGTCTGGCTCAACAACAACTTTATCGCCAGGCGCAAGCGGATTATAATATTGCGTGTCTGATTTTAAGACTTTTCCTTTTATAGAACAAGACCGAAGAACGCCATCTTCACATTCAACATCAAAAACATTGTTAGTTCCCGCAAGAACAGTACCATTCATATTATTTTATTATGAATTAGATTTTAGCGTTTTTCAAGGGGAATTTTTTAGATGCATTTTATAAAAAGGGGCGGAGCCCCGCCCCTAGTCCGCACTGCGTTGCGGACCTACCCCACCCAGCGGGGCAAAATAGAATCTGCACCAAGCCCCGCAACGCCCCAAAAAGAT